>JAEWKX010000274.1 GCA_023393575.1 Pseudomonadota bacterium | reverse complement strand
CGAGGCGATCCGCGAAGCGACAAAGCGCTTCAACGCGGCGAACCCGCGCGTCTTCGGGTCGGTGGCCCGCGGCGAGGACAGCGACGGCAGCGATCTCGACATTCTCGTGGATGCGCTGCCCGGTATGACGCTTTTCGATCTGGGCGGACTGCAGCACGAGCTGGAAGGGCTGTTCGGGGACATCAAGGTGGACCTTGCCACGCGCGGTGCTTTGCGCGATTCCATGCGCGACCGGGTGCTTGCGGAAGCTAAGGACGTATGAGACCCGATCGGCTGAAGGATTATCTCGCGCAAATGCAGGATGCGGCCGTCAAAGCGTGCGGCTTCCTGTCCGATGTGCCCTATGAGACCTTCGCTGCCGATGAACGGACACAGCTGGCAGTCGGTATGACGCTCATCCTGATCGGCGAAGCCGCCGCACGGATTTTGCAGCATTACCCTGACTTCGCCGTCGAGCATGCTGAGATACCCTGGGACAGGATGAAGGGCATGCGCAACGTGGTGGTGCACGACTACTACAAGCTTGATTTGCCGGTCGTCTTCGACACTGTGCAAAAGGCCTTGCCTGACCTGATTTCCCAACTGGACGCCCTCCGCCACTGGCGCCCGCAAGGCGAATGACCATGCCCAAGCATCTTCCCGTCCAACCCCTCACCAAGGCCGCCTTCGCGGCGTTCGGCGATGTCATCGAGGCCGATCCGGCCACCATGCGGCTGATCAACAGCGGCACGACCGAGCGGTTTCATCGGCTGGGCGTGGTCGAGACGGAAGGCGGGGGCGCCATCCTCAGCCTCTTCCGGGGGCAGCCGCGGCGCTTTCCCTACGAGATCGGCATGATGGAGCGGCATCCGTTCGGCAGCCAGAGCTTTCATCCGCTGTCGGGACGGCCCTTTCTCGTCGCCGTCGCGGAGGATGTCGGCGGGCGACCCGGCGAACCGCTGGTCTTCCTCGCCCGCGGCGACCAGGGGGTGAACTACCGCCGCAATGTCTGGCATCATCCGCTGATGGCGCTCGGCCAGGTCGGCGATTTCCTGGTCGTCGACCGTGATCGGCCGGAGACAAATCTGGAAGAATCCGTCTACGACATGCCCTACCTGATCGAGGAGCCACGCCCATGACCGGCCTCACCACCCATGTTCTCGATACCGCGAGGGGCGTTCCTGCAAAGGGGCTGAAGATCGACCTCTACCGCCTTTCCGGAAGCGAGCGGGAGAAGGTCAAAAGTGTCAGCACCAATGACGACGGCCGGGTCGATGGCGGCCCGCTCCTCGCGGACGATGCGTTCAGGGAAGGCGAGTACGAACTGGTCTTCCACGCCGGCGACTATCTCCGCACGACTGGCCACCGCCTGCCGGAACCGGCCTTCCTCGACCGCATCCCGATCCGTTTCGGCATCGCCGACACGACGGCGCACTACCATGTGCCGCTTCTGCTCTCTCCCTTCGGCTATTCGACCTACCGGGGCAGCTGAACGTCTGCCGGAGCGCGATCGAAACCTTTCGGAAACCATCCGGGACGATACTGCGCCGGAATCGATGAGAGGTTCCCATGGCCCGTTCCAGACGAAAGCCGCAGCGCAGGGGCGGCGGCAGGAAGAAGAGTGCCGCGACCGGCCGCGGCGGATCCACATGGCTCTGGGGGGCCGCACTCGCCGCCCTTGTCGGCGGCATTGCCGCCTATGACAATTCCGAGGATCTTCGGCGCTTCGCCGGCAGCCTGAGGACCGGGACGGAACGGGAGGCCGCCGCCCGAACAGCGGCCCCGAAGGTGCAGCAGAAATCGGTGGCGCGGGATAATGCCGCGGTCCGTCCGGATGCACCCGTACCGCCGCGGAGCGTGGCGTCCGCGCCCGGAAGCGAGAAGCGCCAGGGCGCAGCGCAGCGTCGCGATGCCATGCAGACGGCGGCGATGACGCCTCCTGCTCCGATCGGCAAGCCCACTGCCCCCATCGCCGCGCCCGCTGCGGCCAGGCCGGACATGCCTTCGGTCGGCACCGGCCGGCGCCAGACGAAATTCTACCTCTGCGGCACCGCCAAGCAGGACGATTGCGTCATTGCCGCCGACAGCTTCATGCTCCAGGGCGAAAAGATCAGGATCGCCGGCATCGAAGTGCCGGACATCAGGAAGCCGCGGTGCGAAGCCGAGCGAATCAAGGCAAGCGACGCAAAGCTCCGCGTCCGCGCCTTCCTGGACTCCGGCCCGTTCGACGTGATCGCCGCCAATGCCGGTGACGAGGACAGCGGCGGCCAGAAGATCCGCGCCGTCACCCGCAATGGCGTATCTCTCTCTGATATCCTTGTCCGCGAAGGCCTCGCCCGGCGTCCGGGGTCCACCGGCGGCTGGTGCTGACGACCTTTATCGGCAAAGCGCCCCGGCTGGGATGAAAGCATACCTGACATTCATCATCTGTGGATGCTTCCAGGGGTCGCCGATGTCGCACGACATCCACCTGGAACCTTTTGATTCCTCGAGGATTCTGCAGGAAATGCAGTTTTCAGGAGGAATGCGAGATGAACCAGGCAAACCGAGGCCGTGAACAGGACCGGGCGCGCGTTGCAGCAGGCCAGGATCATGAAGTGCGCTATGAGGCCAAAAAAGGAAGGCGTGTCGAAAACCACCGTCAAGGATGCCGTGCAGGAAGTCGGCAACAGCCGGAACAAGGTGGAGCAGAGGCTGGAAGAGGGCGACTAAGTCAGCCCTCGCTCAGGATGAGGCTCTGGCGTCAGAACCCCACCTCGGCAATCACGTTGCGGTCTACCGTCTGGATGTCGCGCTTGCCGCAAAGCGCCATGGTGATGTCCATCTCCTTGCGGATGATCTCAAGCGCCGTCGTCACGCCGGGCTTGCCCATGGCGCCGAGGCCGTAGAGATAGGGGCGGCCGATATAGGTGCCGCGGGCGCCGAGCGCCACGGCTTTCAGCACGTCCTGGCCGGAACGGATGCCGCCGTCGAGATGCACCTCGATCTTGTCGCCGACCGCGTCGACGATGCGCGGCAGCATGCTGATCGACGACAGCGCACCGTCGAGCTGGCGGCCGCCGTGGTTGGAGACGACGATCGCATCCGCCCCGCTGTCGGCTGCTGCCCGCGCATCCTCCTCGTCCAGGATGCCCTTCAGGATCAGCTTGCCGCCCCAGCGCTCCTTGATCCAGGCGACGTCCTTCCAGGAAAGCTGCGGGTCGAACTGCTCGGCCGTCCAGGAGGAGAGCGAGGAGAGGTCGGACACGTTCCTGGCATGCCCGACGATATTGCCGAAGCCGCGGCGCCTGGTGCGCAGCATGTCGAGGCACCAGAACGGCCTGGTGGCCAGCTGGATGCCGTGATGAACCGTCCACTTGGGTGGCGCCGACAGGCCGTTGCGCAGGTCCTTGTGGCGCTGGCCGAGGATCTGCAGGTCGAGCGTGAGCATCAGCGCCGAGCATTTCGCCGCCTTGGCGCGGTCGATCAGGTTGTTGATGAAGTCGCGGTCCTTCATCACGTAGAGCTGGAACCAGAAGGGCTTGGAAGGGACCGAGGCGACGTCCTCGATCGAGCAGATCGACATGGTGGAGAGCGTGAAGGGCACGCCGAACTCCTCCGCCGCCTTGGCGGCCAGCATCTCGCCGTCGGCGTGCTGCATGCCGCAAAGCCCGGTCGGCGCGAGCGCCACCGGCATGGAGGTTTCCTGACCGGCCATGGTCGTCGCCAGCGAGCGGTTCGTCATGTCCACAAGCACCCGCTGGCGAAGCTTCACTTTGGCGAAGTCCTCCTCGTTGGCGCGGTAGGTGCCTTCCGTCCAGGAGCCGCTGTCGGCATAGTCGAAGAACATCTTCGGCACCCGACGCCGGGCGCGGGTCTTCAGGTCGGCGATGGTCAGCGGCTTGGACATGGTCGGTAACTCTCCCGGGCGATGGTGCCCGTCAGCTAGCACGAGTCATTCCCGCCCGTCAGCAAAAAATCCGCCGGGAATGACCATCGTATGCCTTGGCCGTTGTGCAGAGGTGCCGAGGTGCCGGCAACCTTCCAGGGAGGCCGGCGGTTTATGGTGTAAGAAATCCCGGCCGGAGGCGACTAATGCGAGCATGACCTGGAACCGGACGCCCCCATCGGCGGAACTCGAACGCATCCCGGAGAGCGCGGACGACCGCTATGCGGTGGCCGTGGATCTGCTCGGACCGGCGATTGCGCGCCTTGCCGCGTCCTGTGAAGCCAATCCGTCCGAGCGGCAGGATCTTCTCCAGACGATCCATCTGCAGCTTTGGAAAAGCCTCGCTCGCTTCGATGGTCGCTGCTCGCTGAAGACGTGGGTCTACCGGGTGGCGCACAACGTCGTCGCCGACCACGTCTCCCGCGCAGTCCGGGGGAGAGCGGCCACCGTCAGCATGGAGGATGCGGGGCCGGAACAGGCCGGCGCCATACCCCCGCACGAAGGCGAAGTGTCCGACCGGCTGCTGCTGGAGAAGGTGCAGGGCCTGCTGCGGGAGCTCCATCCGCTCGATCGGCAGGTGATGCTGCTTTACCTGGAGGACGAAAGCGCGGCGACGATTGCGGAGGTGTCCGGCCTCTCGCCCGGTGCGGTCGCCACGCGCGTCCATCGTCTCAAGCGGCTCCTGGCCGACAGGTTCAATGGCGGAGACGAGACATGAACAGCATCATGAACCGATGGAAGGAGCAGGCCATGACGGCACAATCCCTCTCCCTTGACGATATCCGGACGCGGCAGGTCGAACTGGACCGGCTGGTCCGACGGCGCAACAGGATGGAATATCTGACCGGCGGACTGGCGGCGGCATTCCTGCTCGTGATCGGGCTCATCGTCCTATCGGGTGCCGAGACGGCCGCCGACCTGGTGCGGGCGGCGGGGTTCCTTCTGCTCGCGGCCGGCCTCGGCATTGCCGGGATGCGGCTGTTCCGCGGCAGCCGTCCGTCGTCGGGCGAGGATCTTGCCGCCACCGGCCGCGAGCATCTGCTGGCGCGGCTGGAGCGGGAGCGCCGGCTGCTCAAATCCGCATGGCTCTGGTATGTCGCGCCTCTGGTTCCGGGCTTCGTCCTCGTCTACCTCGGCACCTGGATGGCCGACCCCGCCCGTCCCGCCTTCCCGCTCATCGCCGGGGCCGCAACCTTCGTGTTCCTCGTCGGGGTGGTGCTGGTGAACCGGACGGCAGCCCGCAGGCTTTCGCGGGAACGCGAGGAGATGATGGACGAATAGGCGGAAAGCGTTGTTGTCGATGACTTAAAATCGATGCTATATTTGGAGTGATTTTCAGCGCGATGAAAAGGACTCCAAGATGCAGCGCGTGGAAGCGGATATCGCCGTCAGTGTCTCCGACCTGAAGAAGAATCCCACGGCGGTGGTGGACGACGCAGCCGGAGGAACCGTTGCTGTCCTGAACCACAACCGTGTCATGGCTTACATGGTGCCGGCAAGCACATATGAGGCGCTGATCGATGCGCTGGACGACCAGACGCTTGTGGAGATCGCCAAGGCGCGGGCAGGGGAGAAGGGCGTTCCGGTCAGCCTTGATGAGCTATAATCTCGAATTCCTTCCTGCGGCACGCAGGGAGTGGAACAAGCTCGGAGCAACGCTGCGCGAGCAATTCAAGAAGAAGCTTGCCGAGCGGCTTGTTTCTCCTCGCGTAGCCGCGGATGCCCTGCGCGGCATGCCGGATCATTACAAGATCAAGCTCCGCGCAGCCGGATACCGAATAGTCTACCGCGTCGACGACCGGCGCATCACGGTTGTCGTCGTGGCGGTGGGACGTCGGGAACGATCCGATGTGTATCAGAAGGCCAAGCGGCGCTGATCCGATATCCAGCGGAGCTTTCAAGCTCCTCCTGAATCATGAACCCAGTACCGCCTTCACCGCCCGTCCTGCCACATAGGTCTCCGCCACTGCGCGGTCGTCGCCCATGGTCTGCAGCAGGAAGAGCTCTTCCGGCAGCGTCGTGATCGTCTCCATCCTGAGCGCCATGGCGGGCGTCGCGGCGGCGTCCAGCACCACGCGGTCCGCGTCTGTCCCAACCTCCAGCGTGCCGATGCGGTCCTCGAGCGACAGCGCCTCGGCATTGACGCGGGTCATCAGGTGGAAGCTGTCCAGCGGGTTCAGCCGTTCACCGAGGAACTGCTGGATCTTGTAGGCCTCGTCCAGCGTGCGCAGCATGGAATAGCTCGAGCCGCCGCCGATATCGGTGGCGACCGCCACCCGCACCGGCTTTTCCCGTCGCCGGATCGCGTTGAGCGGAAACAGTCCGGAGCCGATGAAGAGATTGGAGGTCGGGCAATGCACGGCGACCGATCCCGTCTCGCTCAATACATCCGCCTCCCGGTCGGAGAGGTGGATGGCGTGGCCGAGCAGGGTCTTTCGGCCCAGCAGCCCGTAGCGGGCGTAGATGTCGGTATAATCCGTGGCCTCGGGATAAAGCTCGCAGGTGTAGCGGATCTCATCGAGATTTTCCGAGAGATGCGTCTGGATGTGCAGGTCCGGAAACTCTTGCGCCAGCGCCTGCGCCGCCGTCATCTGTTCCGGCGTCGAGGTGATGGCGAAGCGCGGCGTGATGGCGACATGGTTGCGCCCCTTGCCGTGCCATTCCTCGATCACCGCCCGCGTCTCGTCATAGCTCATCTGCGGCGTGTCGAGCAGGCCCTGCGGCGCGTTGCGGTCCGTCATCACCTTGCCGCCCACCATGCACATGCCGCGCTTCACGGCCTCGGCGAAATAGGCGTCGGCGGATGTCTTGTGGACGGAGCAGTAGGCGGCGGCCGTGGTCGTGCCGTGGCGCAGCATCTCGTCGTAGAAATGCGTGGCGATACGGGCCGCATGGTCGCTTTCGACGAAACGGCACTCTTCGTGGAAGGTATAGGTGTTGAGCCATTCCAGCAGGCTGCCGGCATAGGAGGCGATCACTTGCATCTGCGGGAAGTGCAGGTGGGTGTCGATCAGCCCCGGCAGGACGAGGTGCGGCCGGTGGTCGATTTCCCGAACACCCTCCGGTGCCTTCGTCCTGACGTCTGCATAGTCGCCGATCGCGGCGATGACACCGTTCTCGATCAGCAGGCCGCCATCGTGTTCGTAGCGATAGCTGCCGGTATCGGTAAGGCTCAGCGGCGCGCGCTTGAAGGAGAGCAGGCGGCCGCGGATCAGGGTCTTCGTCATTCGGAAACTGTGCTTTCATACCAGGCGGCGAGCAGTTGTCTTTCCTCCGCCGAAATCTCTGTGATGTTGCCGGGCGGCATGGTGATGATGGACCGCAACGCGCCGCAGGGCCTGCTCGACACGCCGCAGATGAGCTA
>JAEWKX010000272.1 GCA_023393575.1 Pseudomonadota bacterium | reverse complement strand
CGGCGACACCGTGCCGACATTCACCTCCATGCTGACCAGGGGGCAGCCGGACATGGCGCCCGAATTCTGGATCAACGCCGTGCGCGGGCCGCTGAGCAAGGCGACCGACGAGGGCCGGCTGATGCTGGGTGCAGAAATCCTCGAGGACGGCGCGGTCGAGGGATGGTGGGTCCCGAAATTCATCATCGACGCCCATCCGGATATCCGGACGGTCGAGGATGCGCTTGCCCGCCCGGATCTCTTTCCCTCCCGCACCCAGCCCGACAGGGGCGCGCTTCACGGCTGCCCCGCCGACTGGAGCTGCCAGGCCAGCACGGCCAATCTCTTCAAGGCATTTACCGCTGACGAGAAGGGCTTCGAACTGGTCCAGCCGAAGACGCCGGAAGAGATGGATGCCGCCATCGAGGAAGCATTTCGGACACAGACGGGATGGCTTGGTTACTACTGGGCCCCGACGGCGGTGCTCGGGAAATATCCGATGGTCAAGCTTTCCTTCGGCGTGACCTTCGACAAGGCGGAATGGGACACTTGCACCGCCGTCCCCGGTTGTTCCAGTCCCCATCGCAACGCCTATCCCACCTCCCAGGCCTTCACGCTGGTCACGCAGGCGTTCACGGAGGAAGCGGATGACGCGATCGGCTATATCCGGCTGCGGCGATGGTCCAACGCGACGATCAACAGCGTGCTTGCATGGCAACAGGACAACAAGGCAAGCAACGAGGAGACCGCCGAACATTTCCTCGAGAACCACGAATCCGTCTGGGCCAAATGGGTGGTTCCGATGATCGCGGAACGAATCAAAGCGGCCGAATAGGCCGCCGTCCTTCGTCACGACGTCGCAAACCGCACCTCCTCCACGTCGCAGATGCTATAGTTCGAAGCCAGAAAGTGTCTAACGTGGAGGCGGGCCGGATTGGATCGCCGGCAGGAACACGCGACGGAGGACGAATGGCACGGACAGCGCATGGCTAGCCATGGAATCGAGATCAGGGGCCTCTACAAGATCTTCGGGCCGCAGGCGAAAGAATATGTCGGCGCCGTCCGCGAGGGCATGTCGAAGGCCGAACTCAACGAGCGGCACGGCCATGTCCTCGGCCTGCGCGACATCAACATCTCGATGCCGGCCGGCGGCATCACCGTCGTCATGGGACTGTCGGGCTCGGGCAAGTCGACCCTCATCCGGCATATCAACCGCCTCATCGAGCCGACCGCGGGCGAGGTGATCCACGACGGCGTGGACATCTGCAACATGAACGAGCGCGAACTGCGCCACTTCCGCCGCCACCGGACGGCAATGGTCTTCCAGAAGTTCGCGCTACTGCCGCACCGCACGGTGATAGAAAACACCGTCTACGGCCTCGACATCCAGGGCGTGCCGCGCGAGGACAGCACCAGGAGGGCGCGCCGCTGGATCGAGCGGGTGGGTCTTCAGGGTTTCGAACATCATTATCCCAACCAGCTTTCAGGCGGCATGCAGCAGCGCGTCGGACTGGCGCGGGCGCTTGCCAACGACGCCGACATCCTGCTGATGGACGAGGCCTATTCCGCGCTCGATCCGTTGATCCGGGTGGACATGCAGACGGTGCTGCTCGACCTGCAGGCCGAGTTGAAGAAGACGGTGGTCTTCATCACACACGACCTGGACGAGGCGCTGCGCCTCGGCGACCGGATCGCCATCCTGCGCGACGGCCAGGTCGTGCAGCAGGGCAGCGGCCAGGAGATCGTGCTGTCGCCAGCCGACGATTACATCGCCGCTTTCGTGAAGGAGGTGAACCGGGGGCGCGTGATTCAAGCCAGAACGGTCATGAAGCCCCTGCTCGGCCCCCTGGACGGATTGAAGGTGGCGGCCAGCGAGACGCTCGAATCGATTGCCCAGCGGCTCGCCCAGACGGGTCGTCAGGAGGCCGTCGTGGTGGAGGACGACGGTTCGGAGGCCGGCGTGCTCGATCTTCAGACGCTCATCGCCGCCATGGTGACGGCGGCGGAAATTCATGGCGGGCCGGCGGCGTACCGGCCTGATTGAATTCATCCCGCCGAGACCGTATAGCCCGAAAAATACAAGGAACATTCCATGACGGTCCCCAATCCGCTCTCCGACCTTCTGGCCGAAAAAGGCGTACTGCTTGCCGACGGCGCGACCGGCACCAACCTGTTCGCCATGGGACTGGAGGCGGGCGAGGCCCCCGAGCTCTGGAACGAGACCCATCCCGAACGGATCGACAAGCTCCACCAGGATTTTGTCGATGCCGGCGCCGACATCATCCTGACAAACTCCTTCGGCGGCACCCGTCACCGGCTGAAACTCCACAAGGCCCAGGATCGGGTTATCGAACTCAACAAGCGCGCAGCCGAAATCGCCCGGGCGGTTGCCGATCGCGCGCCCCGCAAGGTGATCGTCGCGGGCTCCGTCGGCCCCACTGGCGAACTCTTGCTGCCACTCGGCGCACTGTCCTACGATGAAGCGGTCGCAGCCTTCGCCGAGCAGATCGAGGGACTGAAGGCCGGCGGCGTCGATGTCGCCTGGATCGAGACGATGTCGTCGCCGGAAGAAATCCGCGCGGCGGCCGAAGCAGCCACCAAGGTCGGCGTGCCCTACACCTATACCGGTTCCTTCGACACTGCCGGCAAGACGATGATGGGCCTCGACCCGAAGGACATCCACGGGGTGGCAGCGGACATCGGCGGGGGGCCGGTCGCCGTCGGCGCCAATTGCGGCGTCGGCGCCTCCGACATCTTGTCCAGTCTCCTCGACATGACCGCGGCCGATCCGGACGCCGTCACCATCGTGAAGGGCAATTGCGGCATTCCGGAATATAGGGGCGCCGAGATCCATTACTCCGGCACCCCGCCCCTGATGGCCGAATATGCCAGGCTCGCCCGCGATGCGGGGGCGAAGATCATCGGCGGCTGCTGCGGCACTTCCTGCGAGCATCTGGCGGCGATGCGCCATGCTCTGGACGACTATACGCCGCGGCCACGCCCGACCGTCGAGGAAATCGTCGAGCGGATCGGGCCGCTGCGCAACAAGACCGCCGGCGAGGCGGGCGGCGAACCCGGCCGCGAACGCCGACGCAGGCGAGGCTGAGCAATGACGAACGTTTCCCCCATCGCCAACCGGGAGATGGTGGCCGACAGCCTGGCCGGATCGACCGACGAGAACCGGTCCTGGCTGACGCTGCTGATGGAGAACCCGGCCGCCGACGACACGCTGCTCGACGGTCTGCACCTTTACCTCGGCCGGCAGGCGGAGGGCCGCATCCTCAATTCGCTGAAGCTGCAGGCATGCGGCGAATGGCTGGGCCGCGCGGCCCCGGCACGCCTGCAGGTCCGTCTGATGGAAGTGGCGCGATCCAGCCAGCACCCGACCTATGCCAGCTTCCGCGAGGGCCTGGCAAGATCCGGTGGCATCGAGCGGGCCTACCCGAAGGCCAGCATCTAGAACAACGCCTGCATGTGGAACTGCAACTGCTCCGGCGGATAGCGGAATTCCGTGCCGACCGGGCATGCATTGCGGGCGCGGCAACCTTCCGTCATGCAGGTCTCCTGCCCGGCCTTCGAGCGGAGATAGGCTCTGCACGCCACGACATCGAACCGATTCTTGGTTATCGCACCGACCGGACAGGCTGCCGCGCAGGCATCGTCCCAGCCATGGACGGGAGCATAGCCGCCGGGCGCCGGCGAAGGTGCCTCGACTTCGAAACCGAGACCAAGCGCGCCACGATAACCGTGCCAGAGGCCGTAGCGCGGATGGAGAAGGATGCCGAGCGGTGACGGCGTAAGCCCCTCGGCCCGTGCCGCCCATTGCTGAAAGGGCTGGTAGGGCTGATCCGACGGAAAATAGGCCGTTGCCCCCAGCCTTTCCGAAACCGGCAGGATCGTCGCCTTCGACCACGCATCGAGCGGATCAGGCCCCGAATAGCTTTTTCGCCACAGGGAAAAGGCGGGCCAGATCGACCCCCCGACATTGCCGAGGATAACGATGGA
>JAEWKX010000232.1 GCA_023393575.1 Pseudomonadota bacterium | reverse complement strand
AATGGCGGGCGTCTCATGCGAGGCGCCCGCCATCAAAATTAGCGGCGGATACCCAGGCTGCCAATCAGCTTGGTGTAGCGGCCTTCGTCCTTCTTCTTGAGGTAGTCAAGAAGCGAGCGGCGGCTGGAAACCATGGCAAGAAGGCCACGACGGGAGTGGTTGTCCTTCTTGTGGCCCTTGAAATGTTCCGTCAGGTTGTTGATGCGCTCGGTCAGGATCGCGACCTGGACTTCCGGAGAACCGGTATCGCCTTCGGCGGTTGCGTATTCCTTGATCAGCGCAGCCTTGCGCTCGGCAGTGATCGACATCGGACAGGTCCTTTCTGAATGAGGATCATGGGTCGCCAAGGGCCGGGATGTCGTCCAGCCATGGCCGTGAAAAGCAACCGGGATGCCTGGCTCGTTGCCCGGCACCCAATGCTGGCGCTGCCTATACTCCATATGCCCCCGGAATGGAAGGGGCCAGGAAACTTCATCCGAATACGCGCTTCGGCCGGAACTCGCCCTGGCCGATCTCGCCGATCGCAACGAGCCTCCCGCGCGCCGTCGCATAGGCCTCCGGCTCGGCAAGCGGCGCGTCGCGCCCGCGGACGATGACCGGATTTCCCATCCTCAAGCGGTGCGCCTGATCGTCGGTCACGGCCAAGTGCGGAAGGCTCGAAAGCGCTTCCGCGGTATCGATCAGGTAGGCGTCCAGTGCGGCAAGGCGCTCGTCGCGGTCCTCGATCTTCTCCAGCGCCACGAGATCGGCCAGCGGCACCATGCGGTCCTCGCCGAACGGCGCAACGAAAGTGCGCCGCAGGCTGGAGATATGACCGAAGCATCCGAGGTCGCGGCCGAAGTCGCGCGCCAGCGCCCGGACATAGGTCCCCTTGCCGCATTCCACCTCGAAATGAGCCGTGTCCGGACCGGGACAGCCGAGCAACGTCAGCCGGTGGATCTCCACCTCGCGGGAAGGTATCTCGACCGTTTCGCCATCCCGCGCCAGATCATAGGCCCGCTCGCCGGCGTTCTTGATCGCCGAGAACTGCGGCGGCACCTGGCTGATCGTCCCCGTATAGGCGTGCAGCAGCGCACGGATCTCTTCCTCCGCCGGCCGCCTGTCCGAAGTCTGGGTCACCGCGCCTTCCAGGTCGTCGGTCAGCCGCTCCTCGCCCCAGGTAACGGTGAACTCGTAGACCTTGCGCCCGTCCATGACATAGGGGACGGTCTTGGTGGCATCGCCCAGCGCGATCGGCAGCATGCCCGAGGCAAGCGGATCGAGCGTGCCGGCGTGGCCGCACTTCTGGGCGTTGAAGAGCCACTTGATCTTGGAGACCGCCTCCGTCGAACCGAAGTCCACGGGCTTGTCGAGGATGAGCCAGCCGGAAACCGGACGACCCTTGGGCTTGCGAGGCTTTGACATGGATTGCTTTTCTTATTCTTCGTCTTCGGAAGCCGACGCGTCGAGGTCGCGGCTCACCTCCGGGGATCGCAGCAGCTGATCGATCTTCTTGTAGTTGTCGAAGCTGGTATCGTCCCGGAATCGCACTTCCGGCATGTATTTCATCTGCCGCAGCTGACCGCCGAGCCGGCCGCGGATGAACTTCGCGTTGCGGTTCAACGCATCGATCACGGCCTTGTGATCCGGCAGTCCGAGCGGGGTCACGTAGGCGGTTGCGATCTTCAGGTCGGGCGACATCCGCACTTCCGAGACCGAGATGACGGTCTTTTCCAGGAGGTCGTCGCGCACCTCGCCCCGCTGCAGCACCTGGGTGATTGCAGCCCGGACCTGCTCGCCAACGCGAAGCATGCGCTGGGACGGCGCCGAGGAGGTTGCTTTTGCCATTCGTGTGTTCTCTTTCAAGCGACCGGTGGCGGATGGCCTTCTGCCTGATGCGCCGCGCTTCATCGTTTCAGGCTCAAATGCATCGTGACACGCCAAAGGTCAAGGACCGCGTCCACTCATCCCCCTCTTGACCTGACGCAGGAAATGCCCAACTACATTGCTGTCTCCGTGCCGCCAGAAAAATGGCACGGATCAGAACCCGGTGCCGGGCCCCTCTGGCGAGAGTCCTACGGCGCTCTCGCGATGTCGGTACCGCCTGCAATCACGCCGGCGGATTTTTGTTATCCATGATACGTCTTCTTACAACCTGCAGCGATGCCGGAACGGCCTCGGCTGCGCCCGCATTCTTCTTCCCCACCATCCGGAAGGAGGCCGGGCGATGAACCAGGCGCAATCTCCCACCTCTCTGTTCGGCTACCTGAAGTGGTCGATCATCGTCACCGTCGTCGGCCTCCTTCTCGGCGGCGTCCTCGGCTGGCAGACGACGGGAACCGTCGGCGGCATGCTGACCGTCTTCTTCATCTGCGCCGTGCTGGCGGTCCTGGAAATCTCGCTCTCCTTCGCCACCGCCATCGTCAACGCCAACAAGCTGAAGGACATGACGCCCGTCTGGCAGCAGCGCTTCCTGACCTGGGGCATCCTGATCGCCGTCTTCGGCATGCGTATCGTCTTCCCGCTGCTGATCGTGGTGATCGCCGCGGGCATCGGACCGATCGACGCGATCGTGATGGCAGCCGCCCGACCCGATGAATATGCCCGCATCATGCACGACGCCCATCTGCCGATCGCAGCCTTCGGCGGCACCTTC
This sequence comes from Pseudomonadota bacterium, assembly GCA_023393575.1. GTDB lineage: Bacteria > Pseudomonadota > Alphaproteobacteria > Rhizobiales > Rhizobiaceae > Neorhizobium. Next base: position 608 of record JAEWKX010000232.1, on the reverse strand, counting down.
CTGATGATGGTGGGGCTCACCTACTTCTTCAACCACGAGAAGGACATCCACTGGGTGGTCGTGCTGGAGAAGTACATGTCGCGCTATGCGACGATCAGGGGCGTCGAGATCGCCTTCGTGCTGGCGCTGATCCTGATCTTCTCGAACATCCTCGACGGGGAGGATTCGACGACGTTCATGGTATCGGCGATCTACGGCCTGATCACCTTCCTGGCCGTCGAACTGCTGGGCGGGCTGCTCGACGCCTCCCAGCGCGCCATGTCGGAAGCCGCCCGCGGCGGGCTCGGCGCCTTCATCTACCTGGAGGTCCTCGACGCCAGCTTCTCGTTCGACGGGGTGATCGGGGCGTTCGCGCTGACGCAGAACCTGTTCATCATCGCCATCGGTCTTGGCATCGGCGCCATGTATGTCCGCTCGATGACGATCATGCTCGTCGAGAAGCAGACGCTCGCCCACTACCGCTACCTCGAGCATGGGGCCTTCTATGCGATCCTGATCCTGTCGGTCATCATGTACGTGCAGACGCTGTACCATATCCCCGAGCTGATCACCGGCCTCGGCGGCGCGAGCCTCATCGGGCTGGCGCTGTGGTCCTCGATCCGTCACAA
>JAEWKX010000140.1 GCA_023393575.1 Pseudomonadota bacterium | reverse complement strand
TCACCTCGCTGCGGCTGATTGGGTAGCTGAGCAACAGCAGCATCGTTCCCCGCTCCGACTCGCCGACGACGGCATCGTGCGACAGCAACAGAGCGATCAGAGGAACAAGGAAGATGGTCAGGCTCGAAAGGCTGACGATGGTCACGTCCAGCCGGTTGATGCCGACATTGCCGGTCGGTGCACTGCCTAGAAAGGAGAGAGTAAGCGCAAGGGCCGCGAGCAGAAGGGTCGTCGCGAGGACCCACCTGTTGCGCAATCCCTCCTGGATCTCCTTGCCGGCGATGATGAGGATGTTGGTCATAGCTTCTCCTGCCCGCTCAGGAAGTGTGCATAGAGCTCGTCGAGCGTCGGTTCGGCAACAGTGAGAGCTGCCACTCGGTCGGGATGGGCGGTGATGTCGTGCAACAAGCCGATCTTGTCTTCCGGCGCCACATCCGCCTCCAGCAGTTGACCGGTCCTTTTCCAGCGGCTGCCGCCGTTCGCCCATGCAGGAGCAATTCCGCCATCGGCGAGCCGGACACTGATGCGGGTCGGAAGCCGGGCGATGCGACGCAGATCGTCCAGGGTCCCGTCCGCGATCTTGACGCCGCGGTTGACGATGATCACCCGGTCCGCCCGCCCTTCGAGCTCGGTCAGGGCATGGGACGACAGCATGACCGTCGCTCCCCGGTCGCGCAGGTCGGCGATCAGATCGTAGAAGCTGCGGCGCAGTGCCGGGTCGAGGCCGCTGGTGGGCTCATCAAGAAGCAGCACGCGGGGTTCCCCCAGCAGCGCCTGTGCGAGGCCGAGCCGCTGCCGCATCCCCTTCGAATAGGTCCGGACCGGCCTGTCTACCGCTTCCGGCGCAAGGCCGACACGTTCGAAAAGCGAATCGGTGGAGGCGAGATCGACCCGCTTCAGCCTGGCGTAGAAAGAGAGCGTTTCCCGTCCCGTCAAGGCGAGATGGAAGGAGACGCTTTCGGGCAGGTAGCCAAGCCTCTGGCGAACGGCGAAATCGCCGTGCGCAGGGTCCTCGCCGAGCACCCGCACATAGCCAGCCGTCGGCCGGATCAGGCCCAGCATCAGCTTGATCAGTGTCGTCTTGCCGGCACCGTTGTGGCCGACCAAAGCGACCGTTTCGCCAACGTTGAGGCCAAATGCGACGTCCTTGACCGCATGCAGCTTGCCGTATCGCTTGGAAGCGCCGGCGATTTCGACTGTCATTGTCATTGCAGAACTCTTTCAACCGGCGCTGGAGCCATGAGCGGGTGGCTATCCACCACTCCGCCCGGCAGGAGCGCCGGAAATTGCGACTGCGCCCACCGGATAACCTGAACCGCAGGGCTGGTCGTCAGCACCTTGGCCTGCGGTGAGGTCCAGAGGACGCGGTCTATCAGGTCGTTGGGGCGGTAGGGATTATCGCCGATGCCATCGCCGTTCAGGTCGAAGGCGGGATTGTCGCTCCAGTAGTTGCCGCGACCGCCCTTCGACCAGTCGACATAGCGCGTGCCGACGTATTTGACCTGGTTGCGATTGGCGATGAAGGCATTGCCGCTCATCACATTGCCTTCGGATCCGGCGGTGAAGTGGATACCGATGGAGCAGCCTTCGAAGCTGTTCTCCGTGAAGCGGTTGTTGTTGGCGTTGTAGATGAAGACGCATTTCTCCGGACCGAGCCGCTGGGTCGCACCGGCATCCGCATCTGTGATGTCCGATTGGGGCACGCCATGCTCGCCGGACTGGACACCGGCGGAGAGCCAGCGGTCGATCGGCTGCATCCGTCCGACCACCCTGTTCCCGGAGATCGTCGATCCGTTCGCCGTATTGAGGAGCAATCCGTGATCCCGGTCGCCATCGGAGACGTTGCCGGTGATCTTCAGGCGGCTCGAATACATGATGGCGTAGCCGACCGAATTGCCGGTCGAGACGTTGTCGCTGATCTCGCTGTCGTTCGTGTACATGTAGTGGATGGCGAAGCGCAGATCGCGGAAGCGGTTGCCGCTGAAGACGTTTTTCTTGCTGGCATTGGTGGCGATGCCGTCACGGCCGAAGCGGATGTCGTTGCCGAGTACCTTTGCGCCGGGAGCATTCCAGATGGTCACGCCGCTGCCGGCCTCGCTCATGCGCCCTTCCTTCAGGCCGACCACGCTATTCGCACGCGCCACGGAATCCACGGCGCCATAGAGGTAGATCCCCGACAGGTTGCCCACGACCGTGTTGTTCTCGATGAGAGCGCCGGTGGCCGACTGGGCGACGAAAATACCGGAGTCGCGCGCGGCGAGGTCGCGGCCTGATCCCGTGACTTCCAGGCCCCGCACCACAACGCCCGGCGCATCGACGGTGATGACACTGCCGGTTCCGTTACCGCGGACGAGCGCACCCTGCTTCCCCTGGATCGTGAGCGGCTTGCCGATCACGATCGGCCCCTCGTACTGCCCCGGCTCAAGCACCAGCACGTCGCCCGGCTGCGCCAGGTCTATCGCTTGCTGCAGGGACTGCCCGCCGGTCGCCGCCAGGGAGAGCTCGGCGGCTGCCGCAATAGCCGGAAGGGCGGCCAAAGCGGCCGCCATCCCTGTTGTCGTCGTCATGAGACGGAAAGGCATCATGCCGCCTTCGGCTCCACGAACATGCGGCCCTTCATCTCCATGTGCATCGCATGGCAGAACCACGAGCAATAGTACCACCATACGCCGGGCTTGGTTGCCTTGAACGTCACGGATGCGGTCGCCTGGGGACCTATCTCCATATTGATGCCGTAGTTGATGATGGCAAACCCATGGGTGAGGTCTTCCACTTCGTCGATGTTGGTGACGTAGACGGTCACTTCGTCACCTTCCTTGACAGTGAATTCCTCAAGGCCGAAGGCCGGAGCTGACGATGTCATGTAGACGCGGACCTTGTTGCCGTCGCGGATGACCTCGCTGTCCATCAT
>JAEWKX010000144.1 GCA_023393575.1 Pseudomonadota bacterium | reverse complement strand
CAACTACGCCATCGTCGACGAAGTGGACTCGATCCTCGTCGACGAAGCACGTCCGCCGCTCATCATCTCCGGCCCGCTGGACGACCGCTCCGACCTATACAACACGATCGACGCCTTCATCCCCATGCTGGACGAGAGCGACTACGAGATCGATGAGAAGCAGCGCTCCGCCAACTTCTCCGAGGTCGGCACCGAAAAGCTGGAGAACCTGCTGCGCCAGGCCGGCCTCCTGAAGGGCGAGAGCCTCTACGACGTCGAGAACGTGGCGATCGTCCACCACATCAACAACGCGCTGAAGGCCCACAAGCTTTTCACCCGAGACAAGGACTACATCGTCCGCAACGACGAGATCGTCATTATCGATGAATTCACCGGCCGCATGATGCCGGGACGACGCTATTCCGAAGGCCAGCACCAGGCGCTCGAAGCCAAGGAAAAGGTGCAGATTCAGCCGGAAAACCAGACGCTGTCGTCGATCACTTTCCAGAACTACTTCCGCATGTATGACAAACTGGCCGGCATGACGGGAACCGCCGCGACGGAAGCGGAGGAATTCGGCAACATCTACAGGCTCGAAGTCGTAGAGGTCCCGACCAACCTGCCGATTCAGCGTATCGATGAGGACGACGAGGTCTACCGGACCTTCGACGAGAAATTCAAGGCAATCATCATCGAGATCAAGGCGGCGCACGAGCGCGGTCAGCCGGTGCTGGTCGGCACGACCTCCATCGAAAAGTCGGAATTGCTTGCCAACATGCTGCGGCAGTCCGGCTTCGACAAGTTTCAGGTACTGAACGCCCGCTATCACGAACAGGAAGCCTATATCGTCAGCCAGGCCGGTGTGCCGGGAGCTGTGACGATCGCAACGAATATGGCCGGTCGCGGGACCGACATTCAGCTCGGCGGCAACATCGACATGCGCCTCGAGCGGGAGCTCGAAGGCATGGAACCAGGTCCCGAGCGCGACGCCAAGGAAGCATCCGTGCGGGAGGAGGTCCGGCGGCTCAAGGAAAAGGCGCTCGCCGCCGGCGGCCTTTACGTGATCGCCACCGAGCGCCATGAAAGCCGCCGTATCGACAACCAGCTGCGCGGCCGTTCCGGCCGCCAGGGAGACCCCGGCCGCTCGAAGTTCTACCTGTCCCTGCAGGACGACCTGATGCGTATCTTCGGTTCCGACCGCATGGACGGCATGCTGCAGAAGCTCGGGCTGAAGGAGGGAGAGGCGATCGTCCATCCCTGGATCAACAAGGCGCTGGAGCGCGCGCAGCGCAAGGTCGAGGCCCGCAACTTCGATATCCGCAAGAACCTGTTGAAATACGACGACGTCACGAACGACCAGCGCAAGGTGATCTTCGAACAACGCATCGAGCTGATGGATGCCGATGCCGACGACCTCAGGGAGATCGTTGCCGACATGCGCAACGAGGTGATCGAGGTGATGGTCGCCAAGCACATCCCCGAGCGCGCCTATGCCGAGCAGTGGGATATGGGCGGGCTGAAGAACGACGTCCAGCGCCTGCTGAACCTCGACCTGCCGGTCGACGACTGGGCGAAGGAAGAGGGGATCGGCGAGGACGACATCCGCGAGCGGATCACCCAGGCTGCGGACAAGGCCGTTGCCGACCGTGCCGAGCGTTTCGGCATCGACATCATGACCTATGTCGAGCGGTCTATCGTCCTCCAGACGCTCGACCACCTCTGGCGCGAGCACATCGTCAACCTCGACCATCTGCGCTCGGTCGTCGGCTTCCGCGGCTATGCCCAGCGCGACCCGCTGCAGGAATACAAGTCGGAGGCCTTCGAGCTCTTCCAGGCGCTGCTCGCCAACCTGCGCGAAGCGGTGACGGCGCAGATGATGCGCGTCGAACTGGTGCGCGAGGAGCAGCCGGCACCGACACCTCCTCCCGTGATGGAGCCGCATCATATCGATGCCTCCACGGGCGAGGACGATTTCGCCGGTGGCAATGACTCCGGGCTGCAGGTCCCGCCCGACGACCGTGACCCCGCCGACCCGGAGACCTGGGGCAAGGTGGGCCGCAACGAGGCCTGCCCCTGCGGCTCGGGCAAGAAGTACAAGCACTGCCACGGCGCCTTCGAACAGGCCTGATCCTGTCTCCCGAATCCTCCAGAATGCCGCCTCCGGGCGGCATTCTTCGTTTCTACCGATTTGCCGGTTGTTTTCCCCAAAGGATTGTTAACCCTGTCGTGGGAAGACTGGCACTCCGTATCTGGTTGATGTGAGTATTGCGTGCCGATCATGGCGGTCCTCGATACAGCGGAGAGATGTCTGCCGCCCGGCCTGCGCGCCAGGCTGAGGCCTTGGCTCGACCGGCTGCCCGGGCCGGGCACCGAGGGCGAGACCGCCCGCGCGCAGCAGCAGGCGCTCACGGCGTTCGCGATCCGCGTCGTCAGTGCCGCCATAGCCTTCGTCTCCCAGATCATTCTCGCGCGGCTGATGGGCGAATTCGAATACGGCATCTTCGCCTTCGTCTGGGTGATCGTCATTCTGGCGGGCAACCTCTCCTGCCTCGGCTTCCACACCTCCGTCATCCGGTTCCTGCCGCAGCATCAGGCGGACGGGGACTTTGCCTCGGCACGGGGACTGCATTTCACAGCCCGCATCTTCTCCATGTTCTCCGCAAGCGTCCTGGCATTGCTCGGACTGCTCTTTCTGCGCCTGTTCGCGGATACGTTCGAGGACTACTGGCTGGCGCCCCTGTTCCTGGCGCTATTCACACTGCCGATGATCGCGCTCGGAGACGTCCTCGACGGCACCGCCCGGGCAAGCGGCTGGACGGTAACGGCACTGAGCCCGACGTTCCTGATCCGTCCGACGCTCATACTGCTCTTCATGGTCGGCTCAGTCCGGCTTGGGGCACCGGAGACGGCGGTGACCGCAATGGAGGCGGCACTCGCCGCCACCTACGTGACGACGCTGCTGCAATATGTCCGGATGCGCCGCCGTTTGCGGCGTACCTATGGACGCGGCCCGCTGCGACTGCGCGCCGGAGCCTGGTTCGGCTATTCGCTGCCGGTCTTTCTCATCGACGGCATAGGCTTCCTGCTGACCAATGCCGACGTCGTCGTGGTCGGCCTCTACCTGCCGCCCGATCAGGTCGCCGTCTATTTCGCCGCGGCGAAGACCATCGTGCTGGTTCAGTTCGTGGCCTTTGCCATCAAGGCCGCCGCGGCCCCCCGCTTCTCCGCCATGCTGGCCGGCGGAGAAACCGCCGCACTCTCGGCCTTCGCCGTCCAGACGGCCCGCTGGAGCTTCTGGCCGGCCCTGGCGATCGGCCTGGCCATCCTGCTCTTCGGGGAGCAGTTGCTGGCACTGTTCGGCCCCGCCTTCACCGTCGGATACTGGCTGCTGCCCATCCTCTTCGCGGGCATCCTCGCCAAGTCTCTCATTGGGCCCGCCGAAGTCATCCTCAGTATGGCCGGCCGCCAGAACCTCTGCGTCCTGCTCTACGGCGTCACCCTGCTCGCCAACATCATCCTGAATATCGTGCTCATTCCGCGACTCGGACTGGCCGGTGCCGCTTCGGCAACGGCATGCGCCATGGTGTTGGAAGCGGCGTTGCTGCACGTCGCCCTCCGACGCACGCTCGGGATCACGATGTTCGCGTTCGCTCCCCTCCTGTCCGAAACAAAGATTGAATGACCATGGCGATCCCTCCAGACAGCCGGCGGGCTTCCGCCGAAATATGGTCGCCGCCCCTGGTACCGGCGCTTCGGGCTACCCGCCCGGAAGCTGGAAAACGCACCGAGGTGGGACGCCCGGGCAGAGAACTCTGCCTCTATCCCGCCTCGCTCGGCTATGAACTGCAGCAGGAGCTGGAATTCCTCACCAACCGGGCGATGGAGCCCAACATTTTCTTCAGCGCGCGTCTGCTGGCTCCCGCCATGCCGCGAATCGACGACAGGCACGTGCATTTCGCCGTCATCCGCGACGAGAGCGAGATGCACAGCCGCATGCGGCTGCTGATGCCCTACACGATCGAGAAGCCCGGTTTCTCCGTTGGCCCGGCGATCCCCCGGGCCTGGGCCAATCCGTTCGGTCCGCTCGGTTCGCCGCTCGTGGACGCCGAAGGCGCGGCGGATACGATCGATAACCTGTTGGAGGCACTCGGCAGGCGCGACATGCATCTTCCCTCCGTCCTCGTCCTGCCGCAGGTGCGGGTCAATGGGCGCTTCGCTCAGCTTGCCCGCGCCGTCGCGGTGGGCCGGGACCTGCCGGTGACATTGGCCGAGCGGGACGTCCGACCGATGCTGGAAAGCCTGGCACCGGCGGAAACCTATCTGAAGAGTGCCATCTCCTCTCACCATTACCGCGAGATGCGCCGTCAGTGGCGCAAGCTCGGTGAGCAGGGCCAGCTGGAATATTCCGTCGCGCGCCAGCCGGAAGACGTCAGGCTTCGCATGGAGGAGTTTCTTGCGCTGGAAGCCAAGGGATGGAAGGGGCGCAAGCGCTCCGCCCTGATCAACGACCGCTATCACTCCGCTTTTGCGCGGGAGGCGATCACCAACCTGGCGGAGATCGACGCAGTCCGTATCCACACCATCAGGCTGGACGGCCGAGCGATCGCCTCGCTGATCGTCTTCGTCATGGCGGGTGAGGCCTACACCTGGAAGACCGCCTACGACGAGACGTTTGCCCGCTGGTCTCCCGGCAAGCTGCTGATGATGAAGCTCACCGAATGGCATCTCGACGACGCCAATATCCTGCGCACGGATTCCTGCGCACGTGCCGACCACCTGATCATGAGCCGCTTCTGGCGCGAGCGGGAAGATATGGGAACGCTGGTGATCGGGCTTGCGAGCAACACGGACAGGGACGTCCGGCAGGTTGCAGCACAGCTCCACATGTACAGCAGCACCCGCAACATGGCGCGTCTGCTGCGGCAGAAGATACTGTCCATCGCCGGCCGCTCGGAATAGCCGCACTTTATTCCGCCGCGGCGCGCTCGCGAAGCAGCCTGCGGATCACCTTGCCGGTCGTGGTAAGAGGGAGTTCGTCGACGAACGTCACCTCGCGCGGATATTCGTGCATCGACAGTCGGTGCTTCACCCAGTCGCGAAGTTCGACCCCGAGCTCTTCGCTCGGCAGGTATCCGGCCTGGAGGACGACGAAGGCCTTGACGATCTCCGTGCGCAGCGGATCAGGCTTTCCGACGACGGCGGCAAGCCGGACGGCGGGATGACCGACAAGGCAGTCCTCGATCTCGCTCGGGCCGATGCGGTAGCCGGAGGATGTGATGACGTCGTCGCCGCGTCCGACGAAGGCGATGTATCCGTCAGTATCCCGGCGGCCGATGTCTCCCGTCAGCAGCCAGTCTTCCCTGATCTTCTCCGCCGTCGCCGCTGGATCGTTCCAGTAGCCGAGGAACATCACCGGGTCCGGGCTCCTGACCGCGATCTCGCCCACGGCTCCGGCAGGAAGGCTGTGTCCAGCCTCGTCGAGAATGTCCACCTCATGTCCCGGCACGACCAGCCCGATCGATCCCGGCCGGGTGACGCCGAGCGCGCCGCAGGAGCCGAGGACGAAGTTGCATTCCGTCTGCCCGTAGAGTTCGTTGACCGTTACGCCCAGCGCCTCCCGTGCCCATTCGTACGTCTCGCGTCCAAGCGACTCTCCGGCGGAGGTGACGGTACGCAACCGCAGGCCGTAGCGGACACCCGGGTTCTCCACCGCCTTCATGAGGCGCAGCGCCGTCGGCGGAATGAAGGCGTTGCGAACCCCCATCTCCGAGATGATGCGGAAGGCCATGTGGGCATCGAACTTCTGGGCCGGCGATGACACTACCGGGATGCCGAGCATCAGGGCGGGCAGAAGCACGTTCAGGAGGCCGCCTGCCCAGGCCCAGTCGGCCGGTGTCCAGATGCGGTCCCCGTCCTGCGGCGCTAATTCGTGGCCGAACTGGAAACCCGGCAGGTGGCCGGCGAGAACACGGTGGCCGTGAAGGGCAGCCTTGGGCGGACCGGTGGTGCCGGAGGTGAAGATCATCAGCGCCGGATCGTCCGGACCTGTCTCCGCCGTATGGAACGACGGCGGGTGCTCGGCGATAAGGTCGTGGAAGGAGACATACCCTTCGGCGGCCGGCACAGGTTCCGTCACCAGAACATGCCCGAGAGCTGTCAGCCGCTCACGGATCGCATGGAGCCGCGACAGACCGAAGGCATTGGTGACGATGGCACACGCGCCCGAAGCCTGGAGACGATACTCCAGCGCCTCCTCGCCGAACAGCAGCGCCAGCGGCAGCGCGATCGCGCCGAGCCTGTAGATCGCGACATGGGCGATGACGGTATCGAACCCCTGCGGCAGCAGCAGCGCCACCCGGTCTCCGCGACGAACACCCAGCGACTGAAGCCCGCTCGCCAAGGAAGAGGATCGAGCCGAAAGCTCGCCATAGGTCATCGCAAGATGCCGGCCATCCGGGCTGAAATGCTGCAGGCAAATGCGCGAAGGCTCCTGCAGAGCCCAGGCATCGCTGACCACTTCGCCGATATTGAAGGCGGACGGGACCTGCCATTCGAAGTCGTGCAGGATATCGGAATAGGACGATCGGATGGGGAGCAGCATGACAGGTTTCGCGTTCAGCGTTGCCTTCTGCTAGCATCAGCGGTGGGCGGCCACCAGGCGCAGCCGTGGCTGCTCCCTCGGCCCATCATCATGCATCTTGCCCTATCGCTGCGCGGTCATCCGCAGCATCCGGCATAGTGCCGCCAGTTCGGCATCGGTACCGCCGGCAACCAGATCGGAGCAGCGATTGAGGAGGCGAGCCCTCTCGGTATCCGACATGGCGTCGAATGCCTGCTGCTGCGCGGCGGTGAGCCCGGGGTTGGCGCCGCCGGCGCCCGGCCCGCCCGGCCCGGGTACCGCCCCGCCAATGCCGACATTCGCATCGAGGCCGACACCCGAGCCCCCGCCGATACCTACGCCGGCGCCGGAATTGACGCCGCCGGATCCGCCGACGGAAGCCGTGGCACCGACATCGACGCCATCGCTGACATCGGCATTCACGTTGGCGTTCACACCGCTGCCGCCTCCAACCGATGCATTGACATCGGCGACACCGCCGCTGCCGCCGACCGTTGCATCCGCATTGACGCCCCCGGCGCCGCCGACCGAGGTTCCGACGCCCAGACCGTCATTGGTATCGACGCCGACGCTCACGCCACCGACCGACAGACCGGTCTCCTGCGCGCCTGCCGGCCCCAGCGCCGGCAGGACAAGACAGGCGGTGACAAGTAATATTTTTCTTCTTGCCGGCATGCTCATTCCTCCACGTAAACCCGCACATCATGGC
>JAEWKX010000037.1 GCA_023393575.1 Pseudomonadota bacterium | reverse complement strand
GACGGTGCCGGGTTCATCGCCGACGCCGCCGGACGCGGCGCTGTCGCGGCCGTTGCCGCGCACCCCACGGACGCCGTCATCCCCGTCCTGTCGGTCTCCGATCCCCGCCGCTTCCTGGCACTCGCGGCGGCACGGTTCTACGGCCGGCAACCCGAAACCATGGTTGCCGTGACCGGAACGGCCGGCAAGACATCCGTCGCCTCCTTCACCCGCCAGATCTGGGCCCATGCCGGCTATGCCGCAGCACAGATCGGCACGACCGGCGTCATCTCCCCGACCCGCAACGACTACGGTTCTCTGACGACGCCGGATCCGGTGGCGCTGCATGCCCTGCTGGCGGAACTGGCCCGCGAAGGCGTCTCCCATGCAGCCGTGGAAGCGTCCAGCCACTGGCTGGATCAGTCCCGCCTCGATGGCGTGAAGCTTGCGGCCGGCGGGTTCACAAATCTCGGCCGCGACCACATGGACTACCATCCGACGGTCGAAAGCTACATGGCCGCCAAGATGCGGCTGTTCGACACCCTGCTGCCGAAGGGCGCGCCTGCAGTGATCTTTTCGGACGACGAGTGGTCGGCGGAGGCGATCCGCGTCGCCCGCGGTGCAGGCATCCGGGTGCTGACGGTCGGTCGCAACGGCGACTATCTGGCTCTCAAGCGCGTCGAGCACTTCCGGCACAAGCAGACGGCGGAGATCCATTTCGGAGGAGAGATCTTCGAAGTCGATATTCCCCTGGCGGGCGACTTCCAGGTGGCGAACGCCTTGGTGGCAGCGGGTCTTGCAGTCTCCACCGGAACGCCTGTCGCAACCGCCATGGCCGCGCTGGAGAAACTTCAGGGCGCTTCAGGCCGGCTGGAACTCGTGGGACAGACCAAAGAAGGCGCGCTTGCCTATGTCGACTACGCGCATAAGCCGGACGCGCTGGAGAACGTGCTGTCATCGGTAAGACCCTTCACCACCGGGCGGATCGTGGTCGTTTTCGGATGTGGCGGCGACCGCGACAAAGGCAAGCGCCCGATCATGGGGGAGGTCGCTACCCGTCTCGCCGATGTCGTGATCGTCACCGACGACAATCCGCGCTCGGAGGTACCGGAGGTGATCCGCTCCGAAATCATGGCGGCAGCACCGGTCGCCACGGAGATCGGCGATCGAGTTGCGGCGATCCGGTATGCCGTCTCCATTCTCGGAGCCGGCGACACGCTCATCGTCGCCGGGAAGGGGCATGAGGAGGGGCAGACGATCGGCACGACGGTCCTGCCGTTCTCCGATCACCTGGAAGTACGCAAGGCGCTGGAGGAGAGGGGATCTTGAGCTGGCTTTGGACCTGCGATGCGATGGTTTCCGCGATGGAAGGGCGGCCTGTGGGCACGCTTCCGGAGGGCATCACCGGCATATCGATCGACAGCCGATCGATAACGGCAGGCGAAGCGTTCTTCGCTATCAAGGGCGACCGCGTCGACGGCCATGATTTCGCCGGGATCGCTGTCGCCAACGGCGCCTCGCTGATCGTCGTCAGCGAGGCGAAGCTGCCGGCGATGGGCAGGCTCACCATTCCCATGATCGTCGTGGAGGACGTGCTTGCGGCGCTCGGCAAGCTCGCGGTGGCTTCGCGGGAACGCAGCCATGCCCAGATCGTCGCGGTCACCGGATCGGTCGGCAAGACCACGACGAAGGAAATGCTGCGCCACATACTGGCGCCGTCCGGAAAGGTGCATGCGGCCGTCGCCTCGTTCAACAACCACTGGGGCGTGCCTCTGACGCTGGCGCGCATGCCACAGGATACCGATTACGGCGTTTTCGAGATCGGCATGAACCATCCGGACGAAATCCGTCCGCTCGTGAAGATGGTCCGCCCCCATGTGGCGATCATCACCACCATTGCCGCGGCGCATCTCGGACACTTCAGGAACCTCGAAGAGATCGCCGCCGCCAAGGCGGAGATCTTCGAGGGGATCGAACCGGGCGGCGCGGCGGTCCTCAACCGCGACAACAAGCAGTTCGCGTCTCTGGACCAGAAGGCCCAGGAGGTTGGGGTCGCCCGCATTTATACCTTCGGGCAGCATCCCAAGTCGGATTTCCGCCTCGCGGACTTCGAAGGCGATGCCAGCGGCTCGACCATCTGGGCGGTTCTCAATGGGGAAACCCTGGAGGTCCGCATCGGCGCGCCCGGTCGGCACATCGCGGAAAATGCCATGGCGGCGCTCGGAGCGTCGTCGCTTGTCGGGGCAGACCTCCCAAAGGCCGTGGCGGCGCTGACTGAACTGCGCTCCGTCAAGGGTCGGGGCGAACAGCACCGGCTCGGGATAGGCGAAGGCATCCTCACGTTGATCGACGAAAGCTACAATGCCAATCCGGCTTCCATGAGGGCTGCCATCGCCTTGCTGGCGGCGGCCGAGCCGAAGGTGTCCGGGCGACGCGTCGCGGTGCTGGGCGACATGCTGGAGATGGGCGAATTTTCCGCCAAGGTTCACGAAGAACTGGCCGGTCCGCTTCTGGCGGCCGGAATCGAACACGTGTGGCTGGCGGGAGCGGAGATGGCCGCCTTGCGCGACGCGCTTCCGGACAGCGTTCACGTGGAGTACCGGGTGACGACGGAGGAACTGCGCGACTACGCCGTCCGCAACGTGCTGCCCGGCGACGTCCTGATGGTGAAATCCTCGCTTGGCATCGGCTTCGGCAAGATCGTTTCGGCGCTTATTGACAATTACCCGGCAGTTTCCGACACGGAGCGCCAACTTTAATACGGCTTCTAGAAAGGGCCATGGATGCTCATCTGGCTTGTGGAACTGGCGGACTCGTTTCAATTCTTCAACCTCTTCCGGTACATCACCTTCCGCACCGGAGCGGCTCTGGTTACCTCCGCTCTGATCGTCTTCCTGTTCGGGCCGGCCATGATTTCCTCGTTGCGGGTCAGGCAGGGCAAGGGACAGCCGATTCGTGCCGACGGTCCGCAGACGCACTTCAAGAAGGCCGGAACGCAGACCATGGGCGGCCTGATGATCCTTGCAGGGATCGTCGGGGGGGCGCTGCTATGGGCGGATCTGTCCAACGTCTATGTCGTGGCGACACTCCTTGTTACCCTCGGTTTCGGAGCGATCGGCTTCTATGACGACTATCTGAAGGTGACGAAGCAGACCGACAAGGGGTTCTCCGGCAAGGCGAGGCTCGGAATCGAATTCGTCATCGCCGCGATCGCCGTCTTCTTCATGATGCAGGTCGCGTCGGCGACGCAGCAGGCGGGCAATCCGGACCTTTCCTCCTCGATCGCTTTCCCCTTCTTCAAGGACTTCCTGGTCGATCTCGGCATTTTCTTCGTCCTGTTCGGCGCCTTCGTGATCGTCGGTGCCGGCAACGCCGTCAACCTGACCGACGGCCTCGACGGCCTGGCCATCGTGCCTGTGATGATCGCCGCCGCCTCCTTCGGCGCGATCGCCTACCTCGTCGGAAACGGCGTCTTCGCCAACTACCTGCAGATCAACTTCGTGCCCGGCACGGGCGAACTCGCGGTCATCCTCGGCGCGGTGATCGGCGCCGGCCTCGGCTTCCTCTGGTTCAACGCGCCCCCCGCCGCCATCTTCATGGGCGATACCGGATCACTGGCGCTTGGCGGCCTGATCGGCTCGGTTGCCGTCGCCACCAAGCACGAGATCGTCATGATCATCATCGGCGGTCTGTTCGTGATGGAGACGATGTCGGTGATCATCCAGGTCGGCTTCTTCAAGCTGACCGGCCGGCGTGTTTTCCTGATGGCACCGATCCACCATCATTTCGAGAAGCTCGGCTGGACCGAGAGCCAGGTCGTGGTGCGCTTCTGGAT
>JAEWKX010000031.1 GCA_023393575.1 Pseudomonadota bacterium | reverse complement strand
AGGACGCTGGCGAAGTTCATGCCGGCGTTCTCGCCGGGGGCCAAGGTACCGTTGAGGGAGGCGCTGGTTTCGACCAGTTCCTTCACGTTCCGCGTCGGCGACAGCGCGCTTATCTGGGTGATGTTATCGATCATTGTCCGCGCTTCAGAAGGTCTATCGTCGCGGCAACGAGTTCCCGCGTCTGTTTGATGGTCTGGAGGTTGGCGTCGTAGGTTCGGTTGGCCTCGCGCATGTCCGCCATCTCGATCAGCATGTTGACATTCGGCAACTTCACCATGCCCCGATCGTCGGCGGCCGGGTGGTTGGGGTCGTATTCCTCGACGAAATCGGAGGCATCGGTGCCGAGCTTCTTGACCTTCACCAGTTCGACCTCGGATGCACGGTCGAGCTCGGCACCGAAGGTGATCGTCTTGCGACGATACGGATCGGCACCGGGCGTATCTCCGGTGGAACGTGCATTGGCGATGTTTTCGGACACGATGCGCAGGCGGGTGGCCTGGGCCTCAAGTCCCGATCCTGCGATCTTGGAAGCAGCTGAAAGCGGATCCATGTGCTTACCTTCTTACCGTCATGAGCATCATGCTATGGAATGACTTCACGAGGCTGGTGCTGAGCTCGTACTGGCGCTTGATCTCACCCGTCTTGGTGAGTTCCTCGGCCAGGGCCACGGAGTTACCGGACTCCTGGATTCCGATCTCGTTGTTCAGCTCGTTTTCGTTGACGCCGATATCCTGGCTGTATTGGCTTTCGGCGAGGTGCCCGGCGTGGGTCCGCACCATGCGGACTTGCGTCTCGTCCAGGACGGCGTTGAAAGGCGTGATGTCCTTGGCACGGAATTCGGGGGTATTGGCGTTGGCGATGTTGGTGGCCACGACTTCCTGGCGGACCGAAAGCCATTCAGCCTGCCGGGATGCGAGCGCGAATAGTTGGATCGGTTGCATAGGCTTCTCCATCGTTCTTATAGGAGCCTATGCAGGTAATCTTGCGTGGGACTTACGGGCGTTCCGGCGCACCGTCCTGATAGACTTCACCGGACGACGTCACGATGACCCAGGCCCCCTCGCGCTGCTCGATACGGGCGAGCTTGCTGCTGTCCGGCAGGATCGACCCGACGCGAACCATATACATGCCCGAACCGTCCTGGATGAGGGCGCGACCGTTGGTGACGTGCAGCAACTTGAAAGCCCCCTTTCCGGGGAAAGGCTGCAACTCCTGCAACCGCCCTCGCTGCTCGTCCTCACCGAGGGCGGATACGGTCGCCGTCGTGAGCGAATCAACGGGCTCGGTAGCGACGGGCTGTTCCTCGTCCCTGGAATTGTCTGTCATGGCCAGCGGCGAGACGCTCATCACGTTGCGCGGCTGTCCGGGCGGCAGGTCGCGGGTGTGCTCCATGCTCTCCGTCCGGATGCCGAACTTCTCCTCGTTGAAGAAGACGTACCAGGGGAAGAAGGCCGAAGCAGCCGCCAGCGCGATCCCGGTCGCCGCAAGCAGCCGATCTCCGAGGCGCGGCGCCTCCTTCGTTGGGCGCTGAAGGTCTTCCACCTCCAGCATCTCAGCCTCGGGCATACCTCACCCCCTTTGTCTGTTGATCGGCGCTGCCGGCATCTGCGCCGCAGCATTTCGAAGGGCAATGGCGAGATCGCCGTAGGCGTCGGCCGCCGACGGCTCCCCGGGGGTCTGTTTCAGCACCTCGTAGATCACCGGGACCTGCTTGACCGCCATGTCCAGATCGGGGTCGCTGCCGGGGCGATAGCCGCCGATCAGCCGCAGGTCCCGCGTCTCCTCATAGCGGTGGATCAGAGCCTTCAGGCGCGAGACAAGTTTTTCCTGATCGGGAGTCCAGGCCTTTCGCGCCAGTCGGGAAATGGATGCCAGGGGATTGATCGGGGGGTAACGCCCCTCCTCCGCCAGGCTCCGGTCAAGCACGAGGTGCCCGTCGAGGATGCCGCGTGTGGAATCCGCGATCGGATCATTATGGTTGTCGCCATCCACGAGGATGGAAATGATCGCCGTGATCGTGCCGGCACCCTCCGCACCCGGCCCGGCCCGCTCCAGGAGCCGCGGAAGCTCGGTGAATACCGAAGCGGGATAACCGCGTGCGATGGGCGGTTCGCCCGATGCGACGGCGACTTCACGAATGGCGTGCGCGAAGCGGGTGACACTGTCGACGATGAAGAGGACATTGTCACCCTGGTCGCGGAAATGCTCCGCGATGGTCACGGCCGCCAGGGGCGCCATCTTCCGCAACATCGGGCTTTCGTCACTGGTGGCAACCACCGCGATCGCCTTCTCCATGTGGGGGCCCATCGTGTCCTCGATGAACTCGCGGACCTCGCGGCCACGATCGCCGACAAGCGCGATCACGACCTTGTCGAAGGCCTCGGCCCGCGCGAGCATCGACAGAAGGGTCGACTTGCCCACGCCGGAACCAGCAAAGACGCCGAGACGCTGACCGAGGCATAGCGGCGAGAAGATATCCACGGCCCGGACGCCCGTCATGAATCCCCGTTCGACACGGCTGCGGGTCATCGACGGCGGCGCGGTCTTGGAGATCGATCGCCGGACCCTGCCCTTGGCCAGCGGCCCGCGTCCGTCGATAGGATCGCCGAGCGCGTTGATGGTACGCCCACACCAGCTGTCGTCCGGCGCCACCCGGAAAGCGCCCTTGCGGATCACGGTGTCGCCTATGCCGATAGGCTCGCCCGGCTCGATAGGGCATACGTAGACGACATCCGGCTCGACGCGGACGACCTCACCCAGATGAATTCCGGTCGCGCTGCGGTGGGCCACGAATTCTCCGAGCCGGACGTGCCGGGAGAGACCGGCGACGGTGTAGTGGCCTGCGGCAATGGTGCGCACGTGCCCCCCGTGCGCGACTGAAAAGGCCGGGTTGGCATAGCGTTCGGAGATCTCCGCGAGCTGCGCCAGCTTTCCGCCGGTGATGGTCTGGAGGATGGCTGCCTGGTCAAACATCGGCATTCACGTCCTATCGGCTGCCGCCCAGGGTCTTGATGGCCTCATCGAAGGTCGCTTCCGTATCCCGCATCAAGGACGAAATGCCTTCGAAGGCACGGTTGACCTGGATCAGCTGCGTCATCTCGCTGATGCCGTTCACATTCGACCCTTCGATATAGCCCTGCACCACGGCGAACTGGAAATCGTCGACGACCGGCTGCGGCTCATCCACCGGGATGATCCCGCTGTTGTCGGCCCTCAGGAACCCTTGCGAAATAGCGGCGGTGAACAGCCCCAGAGTCGCGACCGGCTGCCCGTCCTGCATGACGCGACCATCGGCGCCCACGGTCGGAGGGCCGCCGTTGCGGTTGAGCTGGACGGGAGCACCGCCGGC
>JAEWKX010000017.1 GCA_023393575.1 Pseudomonadota bacterium | reverse complement strand
GCCCGCTCGGCATCCTTCCAGGTGCGATAGAGACCTCCGACCTGCTGGACGTCATCGGCAAGTCCGGCGAAGGCATCGAGCAGCGCGCGATGGGTGTTCGTATCGGTGAGCGCCCGGTCGTCGTGCTGCCCGTGGATCTCCACCAGCACCTGGCCGATCTGGCGCATGAGCTGCACGCTGACGGGCTGGTCGTTGATCGAGGCGCGGGTGCGCCCGTCGGCATTCTGGATGCGCCGGAAGATCAGGTCGCCGTCGTCGTGGATGCCGTTGTCGCGAAGGATCTGGCGGGCGGGATGCCGGGCCGCCACGTCGAACACCGCCGTTACCTGCCCCTTGTCCTCGCCGTGCCGAACAAGGCCGCCGTCGCCGCGCCCGCCAAGGGCCAGCGACAGGCTGTCGAGGAGGATGGACTTGCCGGCGCCGGTCTCGCCGGTGAGAACCGAAAGGCCGGATTCGAAGGCGAGATCCAGCCGCTCGATCAGGACGATATCGCGGATCGAAAGCTGGATCAGCACGATCAGGCCCCGATGAGCTTTGCCCCGGCGCGAGAAATCCAGGAGCCGCGGTTCTCACGCGGTTCCAGGCCGCCCGTCTGCAGCAGCTAGTAGGAATCGGCGTACCACTGGCTGTCGGGATAGTTGCGGCCGAGCACGGCGGCGGCCGTCTGCGCCTCTTCCACGATCCCCATCGCGTAATAGGTTTCCACCAGGCGTGCGAGCGCTTCCTCGATCTGGTTCGTGTTCGGGTAACGCTCGACCACGGACCGGAAGCGCTGGATTGCCGCCAGATATTCCTTCCGCTCCAGATAGTAACGGCCCACCTGCATCTCCTTGCCGGCAAGCTGGTCGCGGGCGAAGCGGATCTTCGCCTGCGCATCCTCGACATATTCTGAATCGGGATAATTGTTGACGACCTTGGACATGGCTTCGATCGTCTGGTTGGCCGGGCGCTGGTCCTGCGTCACGTCGCGGATCTGCTTGGAATAGGAAAGCCCTACCAGATACTGCACATAGGCCGAATCCGGCGAATTCGGATACTGCTTCAGGTACCGGTTGCCTGTCGCCACCGCGTCGTCGTTACGGCCGAGACGATACTTGGCGAAGGTGCTCATCACCAGCGCCTTGCGGCCCCACTCGGTGAACGGATGCTGGCGGTCGATCGAATCGAACTTGCGGCTGGCTTCGGCAATGTTGCCCGCCTTCATGTTGGCCAGGCCCTGGTTGTAGAGCGTTTCCGGCGGATCGGTCTCGAAGCCGAGCTTGGTGATGTCGATATCCTTGTCGGACTGGCAGGCGGTCACTGCGATGCCCGTGCAGGCCAGGGCCAGTGACACGAAGGCAATCCTCGCCGTTCTTCTCATTCCAACAGACCTCGCATAAGTCATTCGACAGTTCCTGATCGTCCCGCGCAAAGATGCCGCTGCTCAAGCTGGCCTTCTAGCCTTACAAGCAGGCGCGGAGCAACGCAATGCGGGGCCATTAACGCAATTTTGTGGCAGGTTCTTCTGCGGCGCGGCGCCAGCTGTAGCGCCTTCCCGCCGACGCCATGACCCGACCAAAGAAAAGGCCGCTCCGGGGAGCGGCCAGTTGGACTGGATTTGCTTGCTCAGGCGAACACGCCGGCCAGTTCGGGCTCCTTGACCGGCACGAATTCCACCGCGCGAACGCGATTGCTGCGCGCGGGAGCTTCGACGATCTCGTAGGCCGACGGATCGCTCAGCAATGCCTTCAGCGCATTGGCGTTCATCTTGTGGCCGCCGCGATAGGATCGGTAGCAGCCGATGAACTGTGCGCCGGCCAGCGCGAGGTCGCCCACGGCGTCGAGCGTCTTGTGCCGGACGAACTCATCGCCTGCGTAGCGAAGGCCTTCGACGTTGACGATCGTATCGTCGTCCGAGATGACGACGGAATTCTCAAGCGAGGAGCCGAGCGCATAGCCGGCCGCCCAAAGGCGTTCGACATCACGCATGAACCCGAAAGTGCGGGCGCGGGAAAGCTGTTCCTTGAAGGAGGAGGCCGTCAGATCGCCCTTCCAGCTCTGGCGGCCGATCAGCGGCGTCGGGAAGTCGATCTCGACTTCGAAACGCGTGCCGTCATAGGGACGGAACTCCGACCAGGAGGCGCCCGTGTCGATACGGACCGGCTTCATCACGCGGATATAGCGCCGCTTGACGCCGAGGCTGACGATGCCGGCCTGCTCCAGAGCCTCGATGAAGGGATAGGAACTCCCGTCCATGATCGGCATTTCGGCCCCATCGACTTCCACGACGATATTGTCGATCCCGAGGGCATAGAGGGCCGCCATTACATGCTCGATGGTAGCGACCCATTTCGCCGGAGAGCTGCCGAGCACCGTGCAGAGATCGGTCGGGCCGACATGGGAGGAGACGGCGCGGTATTCCACCGAGTTGCCATCGTCGAGATTGCGGCTGAAGACGATGCCTGTACCGGCTTCGGCGGGCTGGAAGGTGATGGTGACCGGAGCTCCCGAATGCACACCGATACCCGTCATGGTCACGGGAGCTGCTATGGTGGCCTGGAAACCCAAAAGTCCGATCGTCATTACTCTTGCCTTTTCATGGACCAGTCCGCCGTAACGTCCGGTCCCCTGTTCTCGTGCCTGACCGCGCGCCGCGAGTCATGGCTTTCATTATTCTTCTACGCAGCCCGGTGGAACATTCCAAATCACTGTTCATTTCGGATTGTTACGTGCCAACCCTGCGTAATAGCTGGCCTTTTTGGTGTCCATGTCACAAATGCGCAAAAGGTCCGGAACAGGGTTCCGGACCTTGCTTTCCACGACTGGCCGCCGTGAACTCAGTTGTGCTGGCGGCGCTGGAAGGCTGGGATCTCCAACTGGTCGTCCTCGTGGTGGAGGCCGGCCTGGGGAACCGCGCGGCCGTGGTCGTCGAGCTGGCCGCGGCGAGGTGCGTAGAGGCTTGCTTCGGCCGAAAGCGGGCGGCGCTGCTGCGATGCCGCCGTCGGCGCGGGAGCCGTCATGTCGGCGGAAACCTGCTCATCGTCCTCGCGGCGACCCAGCGAATTCGTGATCCGCTTGAGAAGGCCCATC
>JAEWKX010000014.1 GCA_023393575.1 Pseudomonadota bacterium | reverse complement strand
AAGCTCCACCCTTTCCGCATGAGCGGAGAAGATCGCGAAATTGGTGCCATCCCCGTCATACGTCGCGCCGAGTTCGGTCCAGCTGCCCGGCTGGATGGTAAAGGATTGATGGTGGGATTTCATACGTCGCCCCTGTGCAGAACCTTCCAACAATGGAGCGGCGCAGCATTCGTTCCTTCGCCAAGCCGATAATTATCGCTTCTCGGTGCCGGTCGGGCTTTCGACAGGGCTTTGTCCTCCGGTGCCGGTCTGCGGTGTCGGATCCTGATCCGTCGGGGCCGACGTTGTGCCGTTGGCAGGTGTATCGTCGATGGGATCGGACTGGCTTTCGTTTCCACCGTCACCGCATGCGGAGAGCAACAGGACGGACATCATGGCGACTATAACGTGTTTCATGGAATGCACTCTTTGAAGGATTTTGGGGTTCTGACACTGGCGCGGCCGCATTGACCATTCTTCCCGTGGCATTCTGTCGTGCCGCCTAACTCTTCTCTGCAGCCCCGGTTCCCTTTCTTCCCGCGCGCCTATTTCTCAATCATCGGGAGAGAGAGGAGACATGAACATGACAGCGCTCACGACGGAGGAACTCGAAGGCCGGCTCAATGCGCATCGCGAGTTGATGATCGACATGCTCGCCGCGATGATCGGAGGCGAAATGACGATCACCCGGTTTCTGCAGCGACTGCGCGACGATGCCACGTTCAAGGATAACGAGGAGGATCCGGGGGTCCTGCCGGACGAGGGATTCGCGATCGCCAACGGATCGGCGCGGGAGATACGCGCCATCCTGGAGGCGGCGCGAGCGCGTGCAGCGGCCGATCCTCACTAATTTTCACATTTAAGGCAGGTTTGTCATCTTTGTGTCCATTCCGTGGAACAGGATGGCCATGTCGTCGTTCACTGCTCACGAGCAATGGAGGCAGTCATGGTCAGGGAATGGGTTGAAGCAGCCGGCTTCGTCATGGTCGTCGCAGCCTGCTACATGATGGTGGTGCCGATCTAAGGCATCGACGGGACACGTCGCTGCGCGAAATAGGCGGCGGCAGCCGCTATGTCTTCGTCCGTGAGCTTGCGCGCGGCCTCTGTCATGAGATGGCTGTAGGAAGTGCCTCCGCGAACTCCCTGCTTGAACAACTTCAGCTGCCGCTCCAGGTAAGGCCGGCTCTGCCCGGAGAGCTTCGGATAGGCCGGATTGGCTCCGGCCTTCTCATGGCACGACAGGCAGGCCGGCACCTTGTCCGCCGGGCGTCCCTGCTCCGCCAGCAGGCGTCCCTTCTCCAGCATGTCCTGATCGGCGGGTAGTGCAGGCCTCTCCGAACGCGACTGCCCCGCATAATATCTTGCCAGCGCCGGCAGGGCCTCTTCCGGCAGCGTACCGATCGCCACCCCCATGATACCACTTGCCCGGTCGCCTTCCGAATAGGCGCGCAGGCTCTCGAGCAGATAGGCTTCCGACTGGCCGGCCAGGCTGGGAATGAGACTGCCTGAGGACAGCTTGCGTTCGCTGTGGCAGCTTTCGCATGTGATGGGAAGCGGCGAGACCTCGCCTTCCATCGGGGGCGGATGCAGGCCGGAAACCTCATGGTATCGTTCGGCGCCCATGCCGGGAAGCTGGCGCAGAAACGCCACCATCGCCCAGGCCTCGTCGGGCCTGACCTGCGTCGGCCATGCGGGCATGCCAGTGAAGCGAACCCCATGCTGGACGATCTGGAACAGTTCCTCGTCGGTCCATGTCGGCACCACCATCTTCAGGTCCGGAGGCGCCGGCAGCATGGCCAGCACCGCCTCGGAACGCGGCTGCGCCGGTGACCCGTGGCAGATGGCGCAGCCGGTTTCGTAATGTCCCGCGGCGGGCGGCAGCAGGGCCGGATCGTCCAGCGGCGGAGCTTCCACGGAGATCGCGGCCGTGCGGATGGAGTTGCGCATCACCCAGTGCAGGAACCAGTCGGTAACGGCCCAGTGACCGCTGCTTGCGCCCACGCCGATCAATCCCGACCAGCCGACCAGCAGCGCTGTGACCGGCAGCAGCACGGCTCCTATGACCAAGTGTTTCCATCGGACGATCACACGGAGCCTCCCGAGGTTGTACGGGATTCGAGGGCGGACGACAGGAGAACGACACCGCCCGCCAGATAGACGGCCGCACCGACCAGCAACATCACGACCCCTCCGGTCTGCTGATCGACCCCCGCATTCAATAGGATGCCGAAGCAGGTAACGTCGGCGGTGCCGTAGAGCGGCCGAGGCGACAGTGCCAGCAGAGCCCCCAGAAGCGTCATGTGCATGGACGTGAAAAGCAGTCCGACCGTCCCCGCCAGGCGGCGCCCTTCCCGCCCCTCCGGCGCTCCCCCAAGACACGAGAGCCAGAGCAACGTCCCCGCACCGAAGAAGGTGATCTGTTCCAAGACAGTCGCAAACCAGGAGGCGTCCGCGAAGGCGCGCGCACTCGGGAGATGCCATCCCCAGACGGCAAGCAGCTCCACCAGGGACGCGATGGCGGGAGAAAACCACGCCCAGCGCATCGTCACGTCGTACCGCGTGCCCGATAGTGCGACGGCCACCAGCGGCGCAGCGCCGGCAACGACGCTCATGTGCACGATCATGTGAATCGTGAAGGAATCGCGTCCGCCGAAGGGCAGCACCGCCAGCCAGGCGACCGCGAGAAGGAGCATGCTGGCGACAAGGCAGACGGTTCTCACTGGTGACACCCCGCAATGAAGATAAGGGGGATTGCCACGTAGACGACGGCAACGAAACTCAGGCCCGACAGCAGCAGGGTCGCAAAACCCTGGAACAGCCGCCGGTCGTGGTCCGTCGGCTGGTCATGGGGCGGATCGCCCGAGCCGAAACCCCACTGCCGCCAGGCGAGGTAGGCGGACAGCACGATCATCCCAAGCGCAACCAGCGTCAGCAGGCCGAGCGCGATCCTGATGCTGTTGAACCCGACATCCCACAAGCCGGCTTTTTCGCAGGAGATCGCGACGACCACGTAGCAGAGGATAAAATGCAGCGCCCATACCACCGGCGCCGTAAACAGGGTCCACAGGCTCTCGATCTCGCGGGGTAAGATCCTTCTCATTGCCCTACCTCGTCATCGGAAAGAGGCCGAGCACCCCGAAGGATACGATGGCGGTGACCGTCAGGAAATGCCAGTAGAGCGTCACGTTGACGATGTCCTGATCGTAACGCGCCGTCATCCGCCCGGCGAAGCTGCGCGCCAGGCAATAGGCCTGCATGATGCAGCCGACCACTGCATGCACCACCGTCCAGATCGAGATGATCCAGACGGTGGCGGGGTAGACGTGGGATGTCGGGTCCATGTCGTGGATGAACGGTCCCATCAGACCCGCCACCGCGGCAGCCAGTGTCGCGACCAAAGCAGCAAGCAACGAGGCACGGGCCGCGATGATATTGTCGTTGCGGTTGAGATGGCGCGCCGCCAGCATCAGCGCCCAGGACAAAAGGAACGACAGAAGCGCGATCATCGGCCAGAATGCCCCCGGCCCATTGATACCAGCGGTGAAGTCCTGATGAATTGTCCAGTAGAAGAAATAGCCGAAGACGAGGCTGGCGAAGGCGGTTCCGTCGCCCACCATCGTGATGAACATCGCCCACCACCCGACCGAAGCGGGGCCGGAACGGTAGATGGGCAGCCGCTCTCCCAGCCCGACATCGATCTCCGGCGCTTCCGGAATCTCGGCAGTTCCCGTCCATAGCCAGTACAGGATCGCCATCAGGGTGATGACGGCACAAACGATGGTGGTAATCCACCAGTGGAAGGTCAATGCGATGAAGACGCCCCCCAAAGCGAGGGCGGCGATGATGGTGACGTAGGAGGTTCCACCGACCCGAAGGCATTGAATCGGTTCGGCATCGAGGACGGAAGTGACCAATGTCTCACGTCGTCCGGACTTCGCATCCGGCAGATAGAAACGTCCTTCCTCGATGTCGCGCTGAAGGTTGGGTTGATCCCAGAGCGGATAGCGACTGGTGATGATGGGTACCGACCGCATGCCCCAGTTCTCGTCCCGGTTGTTCGTCCATTCCAGCGTCCCGGAG
>JAEWKX010000001.1 GCA_023393575.1 Pseudomonadota bacterium | reverse complement strand
CACGCTGACGGGCCTTAGCAATCTGCCCCAACCCGTGATGGAGGCAGCCCGCGGCACCGGGATGACCGGCTTCCAGCGGTTGCTGAAGATCGAGTTTCCACTGGCGCTGCCGGTCATTCTCGCCGGCATCCGGCTGTCCACGGTCATCAGCCTGGCCACGGCGACAATCGGGTCGACGGTGGCTGCCAGGACCTTGGGGGAAGTGATCATCGCCGGCCTCCAGTCGAACAACCTGGCCTTTGTCGTCCAGGGCGGATTGATCGTCGGAGCCCTGGCCGTTCTGATATACGATATGCTGTCAGCGCTCGAGGCGCGCCTTTCGGTGAAGATGCAGGTTGCCCATGGATGACACGGATACCGTTCGGCGAAAAGGAGACGCCCGCATGCCAGTCCAGCGGGTAAGCTTTTACGTACTGCTGGTCCTGGTGACGGTCGCATTCGTCGCCGTATTGCTTCCCTTCTACTCCGCCATCTTCTGGGCGGTCGTCCTAGCCATCATCTTCTATCCCCTTCATGCGAGGCTGGAGGCGAAACTGGCCGGGCGCAGGAACACGGCCGCCGTGCTGTCCGTCACCATATGCGTCTGCCTCGTCATCATACCGGGCCTGATCATTCTCAGTTCCCTTCTGCGGGAAGGCAACAATCTCTATCAGCAGATCGATACCGGACAGATCGACATACGCAGGCTTCTGCAGCAGTTCCAGCGGGCGCTGCCGGCATTCCTGCAGGAGCGGCTCCAGACCCTCGAGGTGACGGGCTTCGCGGAACTGCGGGACCGCTTCTTTTCGGCGTTCATGGAAGGCGGACGTTTCTTCGCGGGTCGCGCTCTCAGCTTCGGACAGAATACCCTGCAGTTCTTCATCACGTTCGGCGTGATGCTCTACCTGCTCTTCTTCATGTTCAGGGACGGGCGCCGGCTTGCAGGGCTGTTGCGGCGGTCATCGCCTCTGAGCGGGTCGCACACCGAGCGATTCGCCGCAAAATTCGCCTCGGTGGTCCGGGCCAGCGTGCGTGGCAATATCATCATCGCGGTCGTCCAGGGCACGATCGGGGGCGTGACGTTCTGGCTGCTCGGCATCGCGCCGGCGTTGCTGTGGGGCGTGCTGATGTCCTTCCTCTCGCTCCTGCCCGCCGTCGGTGCCGCAATCGTCTGGGTGCCGACGGCGGCCTATCTCGCTCTGACGGGTGCCTGGCTGAAGGCGGTCGTGCTGGTGCTGGTCGGCGTGCTGGTGATCGGCTTGGTCGACAACCTGCTCAGACCACCACTGGTCGGAAAGGAGACCAGACTGCCGGATTACGTCGTGCTGATCTCGACGATCGGCGGTATCTCCCTGTTCGGCGTCAACGGCTTCATCATCGGCCCGGTGATCTCCGCACTCTTCATCTCCGCCTGGGGCATCTTCATGGAGGAGCAGAACGCGCCGGAAGGCGAGGGAGGCTGAGGGCGCAGGGATGGACACACAAATAAGTGGTGAGCGCGCAGGGATTCGAACCCTGGACCTACTGATTAAAAGTCAGTTGCTCTACCGGCTGAGCTACGCGCTCCCGCAAGGGGATGGCCCCTCGGAAGTGCGCGGAACATATGCAGGCGGCCCTTTCCGGTCAACCGCAAAAACGGGAAAAATGCGGCTTCTTGTCCCAAAACAAATGCAGCGCGAAAAGGTGATTGGCATTCTCCGTTGCGCATGCTTAGGCAGGCGGACCAAGGGTCGCCGGATCTGAGTGGAGTTGTCCCCGTGTCTATTGCCGAGATTTCGCTTTGGAGCGCGTTGCTGGCTGGAGCGCTGTCGTTCCTGTCGCCTTGCGTCCTGCCGCTCGTGCCGCCCTATCTCTGCTACATGGCGGGCATCTCGGTCGATCAGTTCCGGGGCGGGGGCCCGTCCGTGGCGCAGGCGCAGACCCGTCGCGCGGTCCTGAGCGCTGCCGTCGCCTTCACCCTCGGCTTTGCCACGGTATTTGTAGCGCTTGGGGCGGGGGCCTCGACCATCGGCGTTCTGTTGAGGCAGCACCACGACCTGTTGTCCAAGATCGGCGGCATCATCATCATCGTCATGGGCCTCAACTTCCTGGGCGTTTTCCGCATCGGCTTCCTGGCGCGCGAAGCCCGTTTTCAGGGAGGCGGAAAGCCCGCCACCCTACCGGGCGCCTATCTCATGGGACTGGCCTTCGCCTTCGGCTGGACCCCCTGCATCGGCCCGGTTCTCGGTGCCATCCTGGGCGTGGCCGCGTCCCGCGAAACGGTGGGTGACGGTGCCACGCTGCTCGCCATCTACTCGCTCGGCCTTGCCGTGCCGTTCTGGATCGCCGCTGGATTTTCGGGCGCCTTCATGCGCTTCCTCACGCGTTTTCGCCGCCATCTCGGGCTGGTCGAGAAGATCATGGGCATCTTTCTCATTCTCACGGGGCTTGCCTTCATCTTCGGCTTCGTCAGCGCCGTCGCCATTTGGTTCCAGCAGACCTTCCCAATCCTGACGCAAATCGGCTAAGGCGGAACATCCGCCCCGAAACCACGTCCGATCTGGAAATCCGATGGCCGATATCGTTGCGTTGCTGCTGCCCTTCTTCGGCTTGATCCTGATCGGCTACCTTGCAGCGAGGGTGACGCGCCAGCCGGCCGAGGCGCTGGGGTGGATGAACACCTTCATCATCTACGCGGCATTGCCGGCGCTGTTCTTCAAGCTCGTCTCCCGTACCCCGATCGAGGACCTGGCCCGCATCGATTTCATCGCCGCCGACATCGCCGCCACCTACTCGATATTCCTGACTCTGTTCCTGGTCTCCTATTTCCTGAGGCGCGCGTCCTTTGCCGATTCGACGATACAGGCCTTCGGAGGGTCCTACGGAAACATCGGCTACATGGGGCCGGGCCTTGCCCTGCTGGCGTTCGGAGAAGCGGCCGCGGTCCCCGTCGCGCTGATCGTCTGCCTGGAAAATGCCGCCCATTTCATCGTCGCCCCGGCGATGATGGCGGTCGCCGGCGGCGACAGGCGTCCGCCGCTGCAGGTAGCGTTCGAAGTGATCCGCAAGGTTGCATTGCACCCCTTCATTCTTTCCACGGCGCTGGGTTTCGTCGTCGCCGCGAGCGGGATGGCGGTACCGGCGGCGGCCCAGCGGCTGGTGGACTATCTTGCCCAGGCGGCAGCGCCTTGCGCTCTCTTCGCGATGGGTGTGACGCTCGCGCTGCGGCCGCTCAAGCGGGTACCGGTCGAGATCGGCTATCTCGCGGCGGCGAAACTGGTGGTGCTTCCGGCAACGGTCTATGTCGTGCTGTCTTTGGCAGGGGACTTCGACCCGGTATGGGTCTATTCCGCGGTCCTGCTCGCCGGGTTGCCGACCGCCACCAACGTCTTCGTCATCAGCCAGCAATACGGCGTCTGGCAGGAGCGGGCTTCGGCGACCGTCCTCATCACCACCGCACTT
>JAEWKX010000415.1 GCA_023393575.1 Pseudomonadota bacterium | reverse complement strand
GGAACCATCGCGTGAAGACGGGAAACCCATCGCCACCGGGGGTCGGAGCACACCTGTGGCGAGCGGTGGAATCGCGTCATTGTGATTCTCGCGCTTTTCCTTTAAGGGACCCGCTCAACCGCCATTTCACTGCGCCGATCAGGCGCCAACAACGAGACAGCAGAAAATGAACCGTCGCCGCCGTATCTACGAGGGCAAGGCCAAGATCCTGTACGAAGGCCCCGAGCCGGGCACCCTTGTCCAGTTCTTCAAGGATGACGCAACCGCGTTCAACAAGAAGAAGCACGACGTCATCGACGGCAAAGGCGTCCTGAACAACCGAATCTCGGAATATGTCTTCACGCATCTGAACAAGATCGGAATACCGACCCACTTCATCCGCCGCCTCAACATGCGCGAGCAGCTGATCAAGGAAGTGGAGATGATCCCGCTCGAGATCGTCGTGCGAAACGTCGCGGCAGGCTCCCTGTCGACGCGCCTCGGCATAGAGGAAGGCACGGTCCTACCTCGCTCGATCATCGAGTTCTATTACAAGTCGGATGCCCTCAACGACCCGATGGTCTCCGAGGAGCATATCACCGCCTTCGGCTGGGCCAATCCGGCCGAGCTAGACGACATCATGGCGCTGGCTATCCGCGTGAACGACTTCCTGAGCGGCCTCTTCCTGGGCGTCGGAATCCAGCTCGTCGACTTCAAGATCGAATGTGGCCGCCTCTACGAGGGCGACATGATGCGCATCATCCTGGCCGATGAAATATCGCCGGACAGCTGCCGTCTGTGGGATATCGAGACCAAGGATAAGATGGACAAGGATCGCTTCCGTCGCGATATGGGCGGGCTGGTCGAAGCCTATTCGGAAGTGGCGCGCCGTCTCGGCATCATCAACGAGAACGAACCGATCCGAGGCACCGGCCCGGTTCTGGTGAAGTAAACGGCGGGGACCTACAGATGATTAAGGCACGGGTGACGGTGACGTTGAAGAACGGCGTTCTCGATCCGCAGGGCAAGGCGATCGAGGGCGCGCTCGCAAGTCTCGGCTTCGACGGTGTCGGCCATATCCGCCAGGGAAAGGTCTTCGACGTCGAGATCGATGGCGCCGACCGCGCCAAGGCTGAGGTCGACCTCAAGGCGATGTGCGAGAAGTTGCTGGCGAACACGGTGATCGAGAACTATACTATTGCTCTCGACTGAAGGTTGTGGAGCCGTGCAATGGCCGAAATCACCAACGAGTTGATGTATGAACTCATGAAAAAGCTGAATACGCGATTTGACAAGGTCGATGCAGCCATTACCGAGACCCGTTCAGAAATCAACAGCATGCGCAGCACGATGATCGTCATCCAGCAAGATATCCATAACCTGTACATGACGCTGGCGAGACACGAAACACGCCTCGACCGGATCGAAAATCGTCTGGAGTTGCGTGAACTCCAGGAAGCCCAAGCAAGGTTTGAGCCGCACCCATGAAATCCGCCGTCGTCCAGCTCCCCGGTCTCAACCGCGATCGTGACATGATCGACGCCCTGACCAAGATCTCCGGTCAGTCTCCCGTTACCGTCTGGCAGACGGAGACGAGCATTCCGGATGTCGACCTGATCGTGATTCCGGGCGGCTTCTCCTATGGCGACTATCTGCGTTGCGGCGCCATCGCCGCCCGCATGCCGGTCATGCAGGCCATTCGCGAGAAGGCGGACAAGGGCGTCAAGGTGCTGGGGGTCTGCAACGGCTTCCAGATTCTTGTCGAAGCGGGCCTCCTGCCCGGCGCGCTGATGCGCAATACATCGCTGCGCTTCGTCAGCAAGGAAGTCCTGCTCGAGGTCGTCAACGCGGACACCCACTTCACCCGCGCTTATGAAGAGGGACAGGTCATCCGGTGCCCGGTCGCGCATCACGACGGGAACTATTTCGCGGACGAGAGAACCCTCGCCTCGATGCAGGACAACCGGCAGATCGTGTTCAGATATGCAGCCGGCACCAATCCTAACGGGTCGCTCGGCGACATCGCGGGTATCATAAATACCGAGGGCAACGTACTCGGGATGATGCCGCACCCCGAGAACCTTATCGAGGCCGCCCATGGCGGTAATGACGGGCGTGGGATCTTTGCGTCGGCGCTCGATGTCATTGCCGCATAGTCCTGTCGTCATCGGGGCCGCCCGGCACATGATCTGAGCAAGGAAATCCTATGTCGTTTCACCCCGTGATGCGCATGCTTGCCATCGCCGCCCTTGCAGCGGTCGCCTTCTCCTCCTGCCAGTCCCGATCCCCCTCCGTACCTGCCGCCGAGAAGGCGGCGCTGCCGACCATGGAGCGGGTCGCAGTAAACGCCAATGCTTGCTGGTTCAAATCCGGCGACGCGACGTTCAAGCCCTACCGCCTGGCCCCGGAACTGAATTCATTCTCGGGGCGTCCGCGCATTCTGGCCGTTCCGCGGAACAGCCCGGAATCCCGCCCGGCGCTCGTCGTGCAGGCGGAGGGCCGTCCCGCCCGCCTGGACGCCTTCGGCCCGCTGATGTCGGGTGATACGGGCGAACGGATCCGAAGGGATGTGCTGCGATGGGCAGCGGGAGGAAAAGGCTGCTGATTTCCTCGTGGCCTGGTCGTAGCGTTTCTGTCACAGGTTCCAAGGAAATCGCCTGCGGCGACATCACGTCGAGTTTACTGTTGCGGGAATCACCCGCACCGCCCTAAGGTTTGCGACGGAAGCGTGGCAGACTGCGGCACAATATCGCGGCCGATGCCAATGGGAGCCGTGGCGGCGATGAAAAGAACTTTTGGCGTAGGCGTACTATCCTCTCTGATGTTCGCTGTGGCCGGCAACGCGGCCGACCTTGCTGCACCTGTCGCCATAGACGCCGCACCTCTGGAGCAGCCGCGCAGCATTTTCGATGAAGCGCGCTTCGGCTCACTCCTCTCCATCGAGGACGAGGATGGAGCCTTCGTCACCGGTCTAGTCCTCTTCGATCCATGGGGGCATGAACAGGCACAGGGGTGGGACAGGTTGTTTCGGCCCCGGATTCACGTTGGCGCCACTGTCTCGACCGCGGACGAAGCGAACCAGGTCTATGCGGGTTTCTCCTGGACGACCACCGTCACCGACCGCTTCTTCCTCGAACTCGGCTTCGGCGGCACCCTTCACGATGGCGACCTCGACCATTCGGACGGCGGGGACAGCCCGAAGCTCGGCTGCCGCGCGCTTTTCCACGAATACGCCGCTGCCGGTTACAATGTCACCGAGAGCTGGAGCATCATTGCCCAGATCGAACATTCGTCTCACGCCGAGCTTTGCGACGGTCCCAACAACGGCTTGTCGCGAGCCGGCATCCTCGTGGGCTACAAGTTCTAGAACTTGCCGGCCGAAAGCTTTGCAGAACAAAGGGGCGAAGGGAATTTTCCTGTCGCGCCTTTTTCATGCTTGGGCTAAAGAGACGGCGAAACGCCGTCCTCAGCCAGAGAAGATCATGAACATTCCCAACAGCATCGCGATCACGCCCGAACTCGTCGCCTCGCATGGGCTGAAGCCGGAGGAATACCAGCGGATTCTCGAACTGATCGGACGCGAGCCGACCTTCACCGAGCTCGGCATCTTTTCGGCAATGTGGAACGAGCATTGCTCGTACAAATCCTCCAAGAAGTGGCTCCGTACCCTGCCCACGAAGGGACCGCGCGTCATCCAGGGGCCGGGTGAGAATGCCGGCGTCGTGGATATCGACGACGGCGATTGCGTGGTCTTCAAAATGGAGAGCCATAACCACCCGTCCTACATCGAGCCCTATCAGGGAGCCGCGACGGGCGTCGGCGGGATCCTCCGCGACGTCTTCACCATGGGTGCCCGGCCGATCGCGGCGATGAACGCACTGCGGTTCGGCGCACCGGATCATCCCAAGACGAAGCATCTCGTTTCAGGCGTGGTTGCCGGGGTCGGCGGCTACGGCAATTCATTCGGTGTTCCCACCGTCGGTGGCGAGGTCGAATTCGACGCGCGCTATAACGGCAACATCCTCGTCAACGCGTTTGCCGCCGGCCTGGCGAAATCCGATGCCATCTTCTATTCCAAGGCCGAGGGAGTCGGGCTGCCCGTCGTCTATCTGGGCGCCAAGACCGGCCGGGACGGCGTGGGCGGTGCAACGATGGCCTCCGCGGAGTTTGACGAGTCGATCGAAGAGAAGCGCCCCACCGTCCAGGTCGGCGACCCCTTTACCGAAAAATGCCTGCTCGAAGCCTGCCTTGAACTGATGGCGACGGGTGCCGTGATCGCCATCCAGGACATGGGTGCGGCGGGTCTCACCTGTTCCGCCGTCGAGATGGGCGCCAAGGGTGACCTCGGCATCGAGCTCGATCTCGACAAGGTGCCGGTCCGCGAGGCGCGCATGAGCGCCTATGAGATGATGCTCTCGGAAAGCCAGGAGCGCATGCTCATGGTTCTCAAGCCCGAGAAGGAGAAGGAAGCCAAGGCGATCTTCGTCAAGTGGGGGCTCGATTTCGCGATCGTCGGGAAGACGACCGACGACCTCCGGTTCCGCATCCTGCACCAGGGCGAGGAAGTGGCGAACCTGCCGATCAAGGAACTGGGCGACGAGGCGCCGGAATACGATCGCCCCTGGCAGGCGAGCAACGGCCGCCCGGCCCTCCCCTCAAGCGAGGTCGCCGAGCCGGAAGACTATAACGCCGCGCTGATGACGCTCGTCGGCTCGCCGAACCAATCCAGCCGCCGCTGGGTCTGGGAACAGTACGTTACCTTCATCCAGGGCAACTCCCTGCAGCGCCCCGGAGGCGATGCAGGTGTGGTACGTGTCGATGGGCATCCCACCAAGGGGCTGGCCTTCTCGTCGGACGTGACACCGCGCTATGTCGAAGCCGATCCGGTCGAGGGCGGCAAGCAGGCTGTCGCCGAATGCTGGCGCAACCTGACCGCCACGGGTGCCGAACCCCTTGCCGCGACCGACAACCTCAACTTCGGCAACCCGGAGAAGCCGGAAATCATGGGACAACTCGTGGGGGCCATCCAGGGTATCGGCGAAGCCTGCCGGGCTCTCGAATTTCCCATCGTGTCCGGCATTGTCGCGCTCTACAACGAGACGAACGGCGTCGCCATCCTGCCCACCCCCACGATTGCCGGCGTGGGCCTGCTTCCCGACTGGTCGAAGATGGCTCGGATC
>JAEWKX010000433.1 GCA_023393575.1 Pseudomonadota bacterium | reverse complement strand
GGAATAGGGCGACGGGTTGATCGCCTTCAGGCGGTTGGAGATTTCGGACGGCTTGCTGTCGCAGCGTTCCATGAATTTCTGGCCCGGCACCACCTCGAACAGGTCGCCGCGGCGAAAGCTCTCCTTCGCCTGCACCACCAGTTCGGCATATTCGCCCGGCTTGTGGTCGCCCTTCGGCGGCGTCACCGTCGTGCGCTGGAACGGTTCGGGCGCGATCTCGCCGGACCTGCCGGCGGTCGTCATCCCGTCCTTCGCAAAGTCGTAGCGGTCGATCCACGCCTTCGCCGCATGGTGGTCGACGACGAGGATTTCATCCGGCAGGAACAGCACCATGTCGCGCTGGTCTTCCGGCCGCTGCATCGAAAGCCTGATCGCGTCGAACTGGAAGGCGAGGTCGTAGCCGAAGGCCCCGAACAGGCCGATCGCGGAATCCGCTTCCGAGTAGAAGAGGTCGATCACCGCGCGCAGGACGGTAAACACCGTCGGCATCTTGGACCGTTCTTCCTCCGTGAAGGCACGGGTCGGTTCGTTGACGGCGAGATCCAGGCGACGGGATGCCCGCTCTCCTATCGTCAGCTCCGCCACCGTTGCGAGTCTGTCCGCCACGAAGGAGAGCAGCACCTCGCCCCGCTCGTTATAGGCCTCGATCCAGACCTTGCGGCCATGCGAGGAGATGCCGAGCGGCGGATCGACGATCGCCGTATCCCAGCGCGTATAGCGGCCGGGATATTCATAGTTGGAAGAAAAGACGGCGCCCCGCCGCTCGTCGAGCTTGTCGACATAGCCGGCGACGGCGTCCGCATAGGGGGTGGCGCGCCGCGTCCGGCTGACGGCGATGCCGCCCTTCGTCTCGTAGGTTTCCGAACCGTCGTCCCGGATGATCGTCACCATTTCCTGCTCTCCGTTCCCCTCACCCGGAACCGCAGGCAGCAAAAAAGCCGCCTCGGATTTCGGGCGGCTTTGGGGTCTTGTCGATGGACATGACTGGTCAAGGCCGCGTCAGCGTGCCCACCACCAGTTACCGATGTTCATCGAGTTGATCATGGGGAAGAAATATCGTGACGGAGGTTTCTCCGCAAGCGGATTTCTTGCGACATGCGACCAAAGGCGGCTTCGGGCGTTGGCTATGACCGATCCACGGAGCCCGACCGATGCAGCGTCCGACCCTTATCCTCCTAATGGCCCTGCCGCTTCTGGCGGCGACCGCCCTGCCCCGCATCGGTCCCGTACCGGCGCCAAAGCCCGCGGCCGAGGAGGACAGACAGGAGAAGACGGCGGCACCGGAAACAGCGACCCAGCTACCTCCGCCGGGTGCCTCGGCGGTTCCGACGCCTGAACCGAAGCCGGAGACGCAAGCGCCTGCCGTACGGATTCCGCCTCCGGAAGAACCCTCAGGCGTCCAATCCACTGGCTCGCCACCCGAAGAAAGCCCGAGCGGCAAGACACCGCCCGTGCCCCGCGACGAGAAGGAAACCCGGGCGGGAGCAGCCAAGGACGATCCGGGGAAAGAGACGGAGCAGAAGGGAGAGGAGCCCAAAGAGCCGGCAAAGGAGCCAGAGGAGCCGCCCCCCTCGCCCCCGCCGCCGATCGCCACGGAAGACCCCGAGGCCCTGAGGGCCTGCCTCGCCGATCTCGCCGCCTTGGGGACGAAATATGAAACGCGCACCCGCATCGACGACGGCGAAGGCTGCGGCATAGACCAGCCGCTCGAGGTGGCGGAGGTCCTGCCGGGCATCGACACCGGTGGCGCCCTTATGCGCTGCGAAACGGCCCGCGCGCTCGGTCACTGGCTGAGGGACACGGTCAATCCGGCCCTGAAGATCGCCATGCCGGACCGCAGGATCACCGGGCTTACCACCGGCTCCACCTATGCCTGCCGGCTGCGCAACGGCGCGTCGGAGGGCAAGATCTCCGAGCATGCCCGCGGCAACGCCATCGACATCGCCGCCTTCCGGCTGGACGACGGCTCCGGGATCACCATGAAGCCGCGCGCCGAGGACGGTACGATGGAAGGCGCCTTCCAGCGCACCGCCACCGCCGGCGCCTGCCTGCACTTCTCGACCGTCCTCTCCCCCGGCAGCGACGCCGCCCACCGGGGCCACCT
Organism: Pseudomonadota bacterium; assembly: GCA_023393575.1. GTDB lineage: Bacteria > Pseudomonadota > Alphaproteobacteria > Rhizobiales > Rhizobiaceae > Neorhizobium. Next base: position 1,107 of record JAEWKX010000433.1, on the reverse strand, counting down.
TCACCTCGACGTGCTGGAGCGGAAGAGCGGGTACCGGTACTGCCGGTGATGAACGGGGCGTGAGGTCCGTTCTGCGCCAACAGCGATCATAGCCGATCACATCGAACGACAGGCTGAAAACAAACCTTCCCTCGCAGCGGAGGGCCTACAGTGACATGATCTTAACGTCCGGTCGTTACATTTCCAGTTCCTGAAATGACAATCCCCTGGAGCCTGAAATGTTTGCCAACCTGCGCATATCGCGCAAGCTTCTGATCGCCTTCTCGACGATTACCACAGTCGTACTGCTGTTTTCCGCGGTGGTGCTTATATCGTTAGCCCATATTAGCAGTACCACAAGTGAGAACGCGCAGACTCAGAAAACAGTAGAGATCGCAAACATTATACTGTCGACCCTCGTGGAGAGTCAGAACGCGATGCGCGGATACGCGGCGAGTGCCGACAAGGCCTTCGTCGGGCGTATCGACGAATACCGGAACTCGATCCCTCCCATGCTGTCGGAACTCGAACGAGCGCTTCCTCCCGAAGTCCGCAGCAACGTTCTGCCACCGCTGCGAGGTGCCATCGATACCTTCAACAAGGAACTCTCCGACACCGTCTCGGCCGTCTCAGACCCCGCCCTGCTTGATGCTACAAGGGCCAACATCGCGAAGACAGCCCGCCTGACTCAGGCCAGGGCGATACTAACTAAGTTCGTTGAAGACGCCGAGAAGGTCGCTGCCGAACGGGCGGCCCTTGCCGAGGCCTCTTTCACCACTGGCATGACCACGCTGCTGGCAGGCGGAACCGTTACAGCCATCATAGCTATTGCCTTTGGTGTTATCCTGGCAAGATCAGTCGCCACTCCCGTGATCGCGATGACAAACGCGATGACCAGGTTGGCCGCCGGGGACACGAATCTCACAGTACCCGCCGCCGGCAGGGCAGACGAAATCGGAAAGATGGCCGACGCCGTCGAGGTCTTTCGTCAAAACGCTGCAGAGAACCGCCGGCTCGAGCAGGAGGCCAGTGCCCAGCGCTCGCAGTCGGAAGAACAGCGCCGCCGCGCCGCGGAGCAGGAGCGCATCCGCGCCGAAGCCATGGCACAGGCAACCACGGGCTTGGCCG
>JAEWKX010000371.1 GCA_023393575.1 Pseudomonadota bacterium | reverse complement strand
CCCGAACAGCGGGATCCCGCCGACGATACCGAGCAGCGAGATGCTGATATTGCCGACCGTGATGCGCGTGAAGAAGCGGTAGAACCACGATTCGATATCGGCGATCTGGAAACCCCAGGTGAGCAGGATAAGCGGGATGCCGGTCAGGAGCGCGAAGGCATAGATGGCGAGGCCGGCGAGCAACCCGGTCTGGTCGAGCGCCACCTCGCCCCACTTCAGGCGTTGCGCCAGCCGCTCACCCATCATCGTCCGGGCGAATGCACCCTGCTTCGATACCGCCTTGCCGCTGAGCAGGCCGATATAGACAGTCACCAGCACGGCGCCCGTGAGCACGATCTGCGTCGAGACGAAGCGCGCAAAGCCGATATAGCCGGCTAGCACCGCAAGCAGGAGCAGCGCGCCCAGCAGCCTGAGGGTCAGCGGCAGGAAGCGTGGCCATGGTTGGCCGGGCGCCGTCGGATCGCCGTCCTTCGGCAGCACCGGACGCAAGAACGAAAGCCCGATCAGGATGATCCCGATGATCGACGACGCGACGAGGCTCCGGGCTATCGTCAGGATCAGCGGTGAGTTGACCGCTTCGCTGATCGTGCCGAAGAAGTAATCGAGACCGTTGACCACCGCCATGGCGACCACCGCCCAGCCAATCCGCCGCGCGCCACGATCCGTCAGCCGTACCAGCCGCCAGTCCGGCTCATCCGGCGCCAGGACGGCATAGGTCAGCCGCAAGACGAAATAGACGAACCAGATGAATCCGAACAGTGCCGCGATGATCGGCGCGATGTCGTTCCTCAGGACACTGAAACCCTCGAGGAAGAGATAGCTGGCGGCGAGCAAGGCGGCGAGCGACATCGTACGAACGATGGTAGAGGCGAAGGCAACCGTCAGCCGCCGCAGATAGGAGGGTCCTCCGTCGGCGTGGTCGCGCCGGATGAACCGGCCGAACAGCCGGTAGGCGCCGGAGAGGAAGATGAGGCTCGTGGCGAGCGACAGGAAGACTGCCGCCAGCAGCGACAGCGGCTTGTATTTCCAGGCGAAGCTCAGCCAGCTGTCGATCGCGTTCCGGAAACGCCGCAATTCGGTGACATAGGCATCCGCTGCTTCGGTGAAGAGTTGCGGGGTGATTTCCGTATGTCGGAACAGCGTCTGGGTGAAGAGATTGCGACGGATGGCGGTAATGGTGCGGGCGAGCTGGGTGGCGGTAGTCGATAACTGCTCCGCGTCCTCTACGATCATATTGATTTCGGCACGCTCGTTGAGAAGCCTGTTGCGCTCCTCCGTGACCAGCGGCGGCTCTGCCGGTTGACCGCTCTGGGGCGGCTCGCCGAGATCCGTCAGCCGCGCCTGGATCTGCTGCACGCGTGTCGCGAGCGTGGCCGAAGCCTCCTGCATCTGCGCGACGATCTCTTCGGCCTGAACCCGCAGTTCCGCAAGGCGGCTGTCGTCCTGCATGTCGCGCTGCATCGTGGTTCGGAAGGCTTCGAGCTGCTGACGGATATCGCCGAGCTTGTCGCGCATCTCGACGTTGATGGAGTCGACCGTGACCTCTGCGTCCTGCGCCTGTTGCGCCATGGCCATACCGCCGAGGAACGGCAGAGAGCCGCCACCGGCAATGCCCGCAAAGATGACAAGCGCCAATACGATTGCGCGGAGCATCATCGGGAACGAGACGGACGATCTATTCATGCAACACCGACAGTGAGGATTCGCGGGCGAAGATAGTTTCAGCTCGGCGGGAAAGAAAGCCGGCGTTGACTATGCCGATGGAACCCGGGAACATTGTGGCGCGTTAGCATGCGCAACATCACAGGAGGGTAAGGCATGGAAGACGCAGGCATCGGCTGGATTGCGGCCATCATCATCGGCGGTATCGCGGGCTGGCTCGCGGAACAGTTCATGAAGAGCAACATGGGTGTCTTCATGAACATCCTGCTCGGCATCGTTGGCGCCATCATCGCCAACGCGCTGCTGGGCCTCGTCGGGGTCACGCTGGGCGGCTGGATCGGCTACCTGATCGCCGGCTTCATCGGCGCATGCATTCTCATCGCCGTGGGGCGGATGATCAGGCGATAGCGCCAAGGCATCATCAGAAACCGGCGCCGGGCTTCGACAGATAATCGAGCTCGGCGCCTGTCGATTCGCGGCCGAGCAGGCCGTTGCGGTGGGGGAAGCGGCCGAATTCCCGGATGACGGCAAGATGGCGCTCCGCATAATCGAGGTATTCCGCATCCCCCAGCGCGCGGAAGAGCTCGACCGATCGTGCCTGATCCGCAAGAGCCTCGGAGTGCTCGAAGGGCAGGTAGAAGAAAGCCCGACGGTCGGGCGCAACCGCCTGGTCTGCGCCGGCCTCGATCGCCAGTTGTGCCTCCCGCAAGGCCATCCAGTCGGCAGCGAAGGCCAACGGCGTTCCCCGGTAGATATTCCTGGAAAACTGGTCGAGCACGATGATAGCCGCCAGCCGGTGATCCGGACTGCTCCTCCAGTCGAGGACCGCGCCCTTTGCCAACGCCAGGTGGGTCTGACCGAACCGCTCGCCGATGGCGGCATCCAGGTCCGGCGAGACCTGGAACCATTGCTGTCGCGTCAGTTCCTCGAACCAGAACCGAAGCACCGTCTGCGGCTGTTCCATGTCGCTAGTTCCCGTCCAGGCCGAGGGTGGCATTGTCCTTGCCGAGAAGCCGGCAGAGAGCTTCCACCACCATGTTGTGGTCCTCCCGCTGAGGCAGGCCCGAGACCGTGACAGCACCGACGCAGCCGGTCCCTTCCACGAGGATCGGGAAACTCCCTCCATGGGTCGCGTAGTCCGCCGCCGGTACCCCGTACTTGGCTTCGATCGTGGTTCCCTGCAAGGACAGTGTCAAGCCGAGGGCATAGCTCGACCGAAAGAAGCGAAGCGTCACAGCCCGCTTTCGCCGCACCCATGAAGCATTGTCGGCCGTGGTGCCGGGCAAGGCGCAGTAAAACAGGGGCATGGAGTGAAGATGGACATCGATCACCACGCCGGTCTCACGCTCCAAAGCCATGTCACGCAGGAGCGAACCGAGCTGCCATCCCGTTGCGGCATCGAAGCGGGGAAAGCGGAGTACCCGCTCCTGCTCGAGAATCCTGTCGAGGTCCGTCTCTATCGTCATGTCGCAATCCTGAACCACTGGGTGAAAATATCGATGGGAAAGAGCCGGCGCAGTCTCAGGCGGCCACCAACCGGTGGATCGCCGAGAGCAGCATGTCGTGCCGGTAGGGCTTCGGCAGAAAGACGGTGTTCGCAGGCAGCAGCATCGGATCGAGACGGACGACGCCTGACGTAATGATGATCCCCGT
>JAEWKX010000353.1 GCA_023393575.1 Pseudomonadota bacterium | reverse complement strand
CGGCGACGTGAAGGGCGAGGTTGCAGAAAGCAGGGCCTCCTCATAGGCATCGGCAGTGTCTTCGCCCGCCATCAAGGATATGATCGCGCAGGCGTCCACGAACATCAGTCGGCTGCCAGGTCGTGATCGAGTTCATGGAACGCCTCGGGAGGAACAGGGCGCCGATTCGGCCTGAAAGCCAAGCCTCGTCTGGCCAATATCCGCCGGGCGGCCTCGCGTGGGCTTTCGTTATGCAGGCGGCTTGCGATGGCCTCTCGCAGGGCGGTCACGACGGCGTCGGTGATCGTCGTGCGGTCGATTTCCGCCAGCTCGCGCGCCAAGGCATCCGCTTGCTTGTTCCGGATGTTCAGGGTCATCGGGGCCTCCCGTGTAGCAGGAAGATAGATGATCGTGTAGCCGCCTGCAATGCCCTACTCCAGTTCCCCCACATCGCACCCCGCCACATCCTCCAGCAGGTCCACGATCCCCCTTACCGCGTGCGCCAGGATGGCCTCTCCCTTTTGCGCCGTCGCTGCGGCGGCGTTGCCGGCGACGCCGTCCCGGTTCAAGTCGGACATCTTCCAGCCGAAGGCGTGCGGGCCGTAGGCGCGCAAGTGCCGGAAGCGCGCGGCGAACTCGGTCTGCCGGGACGGGAAGGTCTTCGCCTTCGCCATCTCCACCCGGTCGGGATGGAGGGCCAGCATCACCGATGTCTCGATGTCGCCGCCGTGAATGTCGATCGCCTTTTCAGCCGGAGAAATGAGGCCATCCGGCAGGCCGAAGCGGGTCCAACTCGTTGCAACGGCCAGCATGCCGAAGCGGATGCGCGCCTCGGTCGCGACGATCGTCATCAGCGGCGAGTTTCCGCCATGCGCGTTCAGCATCACCAACTTGCGGATGCCCTGCCGCTGCAGGTCTCCCGCGATGCCGAGCCAGCGGTTGACCGCCTCGTCGAAGGCAAGCGTCCTGGTGCCCGGCACATCCATGTGCTCGATCGAATATCCGACCGGTTCGACCGGAAGGAAGGTCGCCGGCAAGGCGGCGGGGAGGGCGGCGATCAGCCGCTCGACGAGCCCGGCCGCGATCAGCGTGTCCGTCTCGAACGGCAGGTACGGGCCGTGCTGCTCGTGGGCGCCGAGCGGCAGGACGGCGATCCAATCGTTCCGGTCGGCGGGTGGCTGCGACGGGTCGTTGTCCTCGAAACGTGGGTTTGGCATGGGCATCTGGCGGTCGATTTCCCGTTTCGCTATGGGTAGGGGCTGCAAGCATATAGTCATGCTCGCTCCCGCACAAAGACGGAAAGGCGCGATGAGCAAGAAGAAGGGCGGCAAGAAGGGCAAGAGCGGCAAGAAGAAGGACCCGGAGATCCTGTCGCCGGCGGATGTCGCCAATGCCGTTACGCAGGCGGCGCGCTCGATGCGCACCGCGCTCAGCCGCAGCCTTGCCGAAAGCGGCCTCTATGCCGGACAGGACGGCGTGGTTCTGGCGCTTGCCGGGGAGGATGGGCTGACCGCTGGCGAGCTTGCGGCTCGCCTTGGAGTGAAGGCGCCGACGATGACCCGCACGATCGGCCGCATGGAGGCGCAGGGGTTCCTCCAGCGCCGCGACGATGGCGCGGACGGCCGCCTTACCAAGGTCTTCCTGACCGAAAGCGGCCGCGCCAGTGTCGAGCGGATCAGCAGCAGCGTCACAGAGTGCAGCCGGCTGGCTCTCAGCGATTTCTCCGACAAGGAGGTGAGGCAGTTGCTGCGTCTCCTGCGGGCCATGGATGGCAATCTCAATGGCAGGACCGAACCCCTTTCAAATTCCGAGGACGATCTTTGATGGCAGTTGCGAAATCCGGTTCAATTATTTAAAGAATTTAAAATCGGCCGAGGAGCCGGTGCTGCCAGGCCGGAGGGGACGTGGCTCAGAAGATCAAGCTGTCGACCATTGCCGAGAGCCTCGGCCTGTCCACCGCCAACATCTCCCTTGCTCTGCGCGACAGTCCGCTTGTTGCGGCCGAGACGCGCGAGAAGATCAAGGAGCAGGCGCGGGCGCTGGGCTATATCTACAACCGCCGTGCCGCAAGCCTCAGGACCTCCCGTTCGGGCATCGTTGGCGTCGTCGTCCACGACATCATGAACCCCTTCTACGGCGAAATCCTCAAGGCCATCGAGAGCGAGCTCGACCGCAGCGGCCAGACCTTCATTTTGTCCAATCACTACGACTCGGTGGAAAAGCAGCGGACGTTCATCGAGACGCTGCTGCAGCTCGGCGGCGACGGGGTCATCATGTCGCCCGCCATCGGTACGCCGGTGGAGGATATCAAGCTCGCGGAGGCGAACGGCATGCCGGCGATCCTCGTCGCCCGTTCGATGGAGGGGGTGAACCTGCCCACCTATCGCGGCGACGACAGCTACGGGATTTCGCTTGCCACCAATCATCTGATCGGCCTCGGCCACCGGGTGATCGCGATGATCGGCGGCACGGACCAGACATCGACCGGCCGCGACCGCTACCAGGGCTATGTCAACGCGCTGCGCAAGGCGGGCATCGAGGTCGATCCGAACCTGCGCATCCCCGGTCCACGCTCCAAGCAGGGCGGGTTCGAGGCGGCGGTGCATTTCCTGTCGCTGTCGCAGAAGCCGACCGCCGCCGTCTGCTGGAACGACCTCGTCGCCATCGGGGTGATGAACGGCATAGCCCGCGCCGGCCTCGTGCCCGGCCAGGACATCTCCGTCACCGGTTATGACGATCTGGAGGAAGCTTCGATCGCGACGCCGGCGCTCACCACCGTCTGGAACGGCCAGAGCGAGGTGGGGCGGCTTGCGGCGCGCGCGCTGCTCGACCGCCTTGCCGGAAGCCATGAGCCGGACGGCATCCACCTGATCAAGCCGGAGATGCGCATCCGCCAGTCCACCGGCATCTACAGACCGAGAAGCTGAAAAAACGAACGAGGAGACACCATGTCCGATCACTCCGTTGCCGTGCTCGTGCCGGGACGCATCCATCCCCGCGTGCTGGAACGCCTGAAGGAGAATTTCGAGGTGGTTGCCGTGCCGATGGGGCCGGCGACAGAGATCGACCCCGGCCTGCGGGAGCGCATCCGCGGGGTCGCCGTTTCCGGCGTGCTGGACAACAGCTGGATCGATACGCTGCCGAACCTGCAGATCGTGTCGAATTTCGGCGTCGGATATGACGGCGTCGACACGAAGAAGGCCGTCGAGCGCGGGATCATCGTCACCCATACGCCCGACGTCCTGAACGACGAGGTGGCCGATACCACCATTGCGCTGCTGCTCAACACGATCCGCAGGCTGCCACGCGCGGAAACCTATCTGCGCGAGGGCCGCTGGAAGAGCGAGGGACCGTTCCCGCTGACCCCGCTTTCGCTCAAGGGGCGCACGGTAGGCATCTTCGGCCTCGGCCGTATCGGGCTGGAGATCGCCAAGCGCCTGGAACCGTTCAAGGTGCGGATCGGCTACCATACCCGCACGAAGCGCGAAGGGCTGCATTACACCTATTATCCATCGCTGAAGGCGATGGCCGAGGAGGTCGATACGCTGGTCTCCATCGTTCCGGGGACAGCCGAGACCCACAAGGTGTTCACGACGGAGATCTTCTCTGCGCTCGGCCCGAACGGGGTCTTCATCAATGTCGGACGCGGCACCAGCGTCGATGAAGAGGCTCTCGCCGCCGCCCTGCGCGACAAGACCATCGCCGCCGCCGGCCTCGACGTCTTCTACGAGGAGCCGAACGTGCCGCCCGCGCTGCTCGAATTCGACAATGTCAGCCTGTTGCCGCATGTCGCGTCGGCGTCCGTGCCCACGCGCAACGCCATGGCCGATCTCGTCGTCGACAATCTCGTCGGCTGGTTCCGGGAGAAGAAGGTCATCACGCCGGTGCCGGAAACCCCGGTGCGGGGCTGAGCGGCCAGCCGGCCCCGGATCAACGGACGGCGGCGAGGGACTTCGGTGCCGCCACCGCCGGTGCTTTCGAGGCCGCATAGGCGCGAACCGCGGCGCCGAACGCCTCGAAGAGGGCGCGGGAGGGGGCATCCGTCTCCGCCCAGTATTCCGGGTGCCACTGCACGCCGACGGCGAAGCCCTTGGCATCGATCACCGAGACGGCCTCGATCGTGCCGTCTTCCGCGGTGGCCTCGACGGTCAGGCGCGGCGCCGTCTCGGCGATCGCCTGCCGGTGCAGCGAGTTGATCTGCACTTCGCCCGCGAGGCCCAGGTAGCGGGCGATGCAGGTGCCCTCGCGGACGAAGACGGGCTGGCGGATCGCATACATGTGGTCGCGCTCCGGCAGGTTCGGCTTGCGGTGGTCCCACATGCCCGGCTGGTCGTGGATCTCGCTCGCCAGCGTGCCGCCGAGCGCCACGTTCAGTTCCTGGAGCCCCCGGCAGATGGCGAGCAGGGGTATGCCGCGCTCGATGGCGCGCCGGATGAGCGGCAGTGACGTCGCATCACGGGCGATGTCGAAGGGGCCATCGGCGTCGGTGGCCTCCTTTCCGTAGAGCGAGGGATGAACATTGGTGGCGGAGCCGGAGACGAGAAGGCCATCGACGCGATCGAGGATGGCATCCGGTTCGTTGCCCTCCTCGAAGGCGGGAATGATGAAGGTCGTCACGTCCGCCACCTTCAGCGCCGCCTTGACATACTGGTTGGGGGTCGCGTGCCATACGGCGCCATCGAATTCACGGATGTCGGCGGGCAGGGCAACGATCGGTCTGGACATATCTGGTCTCCGCAACTGAAGAGATTTCTGGCGCCCCGCCCGCCGGCGTGTCAAGCACTTCGTGGCGCCTCTTTGGCCTGATGTTTCGGCATCTCCATGCCGGCCTGCGCGTTGGCTGGCGGGGAAATGTGCAGGTTCCCCTTCCTCACGGTAAAACACGGACCAAGACCAATGAATAAGGCGGGGGATGCTTGCGCGCAAAAGGGGGACATGGTTACCTCGCAGCAGCCGGGGGAGGGGGAGACAACCGAGCCCCGCGGTTTGTTCCATCGGGAGGTAATGCATGGATCGTCGTACATTCATCAAAACGACAGCGGTGACCGGCGCGGGTGCCGCCGCCGCGACGGCACTTGCCGCGCCCGCCATCGCGCAGGAAAACCCCAAGATCACGTGGCGACTGACGTCTTCGTTCCCCAAGTCGCTGGACACCATCTACGGCGGTGCCGAGGATATCGCCAGGCAGGTGTCCGAAGCGACCGGCGGCAATTTTACGATCCAGCCGTTCGCGGCCGGCGAAATCGTTCCCGGTCTGCAGGCCGCTGACGCCGTCAGCGCCGGCACCGTGGAGATGTGCCATACCTGCTCCTATTACTATGTCGGCAAGGATCCTACCTTCGCCATCGGCACGGCTATCCCCTTCGGCCTCAATGCGCGCCTTACCAATTCCTGGTTCTACCAGGGCAATGGTAACAAGCTGCTCAACGAGTTCTATGCGACGCACGGCCTCTACGGCATGATCTCCGGCAACACCGGCGCCCAGATGGGCGGCTGGTTCCGCAAGGAGATCAACACGGTCGACGACTTCAAGGGCGTCAAGATGCGCATCGCCGGTATCGCCGGCAAGGTGCTCGAGAAGCTCGGCGTCGTGCCGCAACAGATCGCCGGCGGCGACATCTATCCGGCGCTGGAAAAGGGCACCATCGACGCGGCCGAATGGGTCGGTCCCTATGACGACCAGAAGCTCGGCTTCTACAAGGTCGCCAAGTACTACTACTACCCGGCCTTCTGGGAGGGCGGACCGGTTATCCACTCCTTCATCAACCTGGACAAGTGGAACAGCCTGCCGAAGAACTACCAGACCGCGCTGACCAATGCCTGTGCCTACGCCAACACCAACATGATGGCGAAGTACGACATGAAGAACCCGACCGCCGTGAAGCAACTGGTCGCCGACGGCACGATCCTGCGTCCGTTCAGCCAGGAGATCCTCGAGGCCTGCTTCAACGCCGCGCAGGAAGTCTATGCCGAGCTCACGGCG
>JAEWKX010000327.1 GCA_023393575.1 Pseudomonadota bacterium | reverse complement strand
CCTATAACGGTCCGGAGCAGAGAGGAAAAGCCCCCGGACGTTCAAGCGCCCGGCTTTCCCCACCCTCGCCGAACCTCGGTTCAGCAGGAACTCTTGCCGCAGGCTCGGATATTGGCGACCCTCTCGCGAATAGCATCCGCGCCCACCGCCCCGAACAGAGGCTCGTCGCCGACGACGTAGGTCGGAGTGCCGGTGACGCCGAGGTTGGTCGCCAGCTGGTAGGCTTCCCGCACGAGACCGTCGTTCGGGTTTTCCTCCATCGATCGGCGGATATCGGCTTCGTCGAGGCCGATCGATTGTGCGACCGCGATCGCGCTCTCTTCCGTTGCCGTACCGTTGCTGCCGAGCAGCGACCGGTGGAACTCCGGATACTTTTCGGGGGCCAGCAGGCGCACGGCGTTGGAGACGCGGTGCGCCGCAAGCGAATCCGGCCCGAGAATGGGCAGTTCCTTGAGGACGAAACGGACGTTCTTGTCTTCCGACAGGATGTTTTCCATGTCGGCGAGCGCCCGTTTGCAATACCCGCAGTTATAGTCGAAGAACTCGACGATGGTGACGTCGCCATCGGGGTTGCCAAGCACGACGTCGTTCCCGGATGCGAAGATGGCATCGTGGTTGTCGGCGACCGCCTCTCCCGCCTGGGCAACCCGCTGGGCTTGCTGCTTGGCTTCGAGCGCAGCCTGAACCTCCAGCATGATCTCCGGATTCTCGACGAGGTAGCTGCGGATGAACGCCCCCATTTCCTTCTTCTGCGCGTCATCGAGCGCGGCTGCCGGCGTGAACCAGGCTACCGTCATGAGCAGGGAGCCGAGTACGACGGTTTTCGAGCAGGAAAGCATGGGAATCCTCGTGAATGAGACGATGGCGTCGTGCCTAGGGGGCTTTAAGGTGAAGCTAAGCCGGGTAGGCTGGAATGGAAACGGAAAATTATCCGATAGAACCCCCTAGGGGTTCAATTCTCCGTTGCCGTCAAGCAAGGGAAAAGAATGGCCGCAGGAGGCGGCCATTCTTTTGTCCCACAGGCTCAGAAGAACCCGCGGCGCTGCCACCAGCCGGCTTTCTTCGGCTTCTCGGCCTCTGCATTGGTGTCTTCGCCGGCCGGTTCGGAACTTTTGATCACCGGGTCGGAAGACGTGATGTTCGACGCCCTGTTGGCGCGAGCCGGCTTGGCCGCTTCGCCCTCCGAGCTATCCTCCGCGACGTCCTCGCCAAGGGCTGCATCGACCTGCGGTACGACGGCGGACTGCATGGCGGGCTCTGCGGCCTCTGGGACAACCGTCTCGACGGGCGTGGTTTCGGCGGGCGCTGCCTTCTTCCGGCTTCGCCGCGGCTTGGCGGCAGCCACCGGTGCCTCCTCGACGGCTGCCTCGACTGAGAGAGCCTCCACTACGGTCTCGGCGACCGGGTCGGCCGCGACGGAGAGTTCGCCGCCCTCGTTATCGGTCTCTTCGGAAGGGGCGTCGCCATCGTCCGATGCTGAAGCTTCAAGCCCGTCCTCGGCCCGGTTGCGGCGTCCGCCGCGCTTGCCGCGGCGGCGGCGTTTCCGACGCCCGTTCTCGTCGCTGTCCGAGGATGCTTCGGTACCTTCCGGTACTTCGCCCTCGGTCTCGTCCTGATCGTTGTCATCCTCGTCGGAGGTCGCGCCGGTGTCGTCTTCATTCGCGGCGCTCGCGCCGTCCTGCCGGTCGCCGTTGCTGTTTCGACGGCGACGGCGGCGCTTCCTCTTGCGGCCATTCTGCTCCTCGCCATGGGAGTCGCCCGGCTGGGAAACGGCCTTGGCCTCTTCGGCGTCGTCCTCGTCGGCATCCTCTTCGACGATGACCTCGTCATCGTCATCGTCGACGGGAAACGCCGCGAATTGCATCAGGCTTTCGATCTTGACGGGATTTTCCACCGGCTCGCCGCGATCGATCGCAAAGTGGCTGGAGCCGATGCCGTCATCCGATTCGATATAGATCGAGACGCCGAAACGCTTCTCGTAGTCCACCACGGTGTGGCGCTTCTGGTTCAGGATGTAGAGTGCGATATCCGGCGTCGTGCGGACCGTAATGTCGTGCGTGGTGTTCTTCAGCAGATATTCCTCGATGCCGCGCAAGACATGCAGCGCCACCGACGATTGCGAACGGACATGGCCGGTACCGCCGCAGTGGGTGCAGATCTGGGTCGTCGATTCGAGCACGCTGGCGCGGATACGCTGGCGCGACATTTCGAGCAGGCCGAAATGCGAGATACGGCCGACCTGGATGCGGGCGCGGTCGTTCTTCAGGCATTCCTTCAGCTTCTTCTCGACGGCGCGGTTGTTGCGCTTTTCCTCCATGTCGATGAAGTCGATGACGATCAGGCCGGCAAGGTCGCGCAGGCGCAACTGCCGGGCCACTTCCTCGGCGGCTTCGAGGTTGGTCTGCAGCGCCGTCTCCTCGATGGAGTGCTCGCGCGTCGAGCGGCCCGAGTTGACGTCGATGGCGACGAGGGCTTCCGTCTGGTTCATGATCAGGTAGCCGCCCGACTTTAGCGTCACCTGCGGCTGAAGCATGCGATCGAGCTGCGCCTCGATGCCGGAGCGCGAGAAGATCGGATGCAGGTCCCGGTAGGGCTGCACAACCTTGGCGTGGCTCGGCATCAGCATCTTCATGAAGTCCTTGGCTTCACGATAGCCTTCCTCGCCGGCAACGATGATCTCCGAGATATCCTTGTTGTAGAGATCGCGGATCGAGCGCTTGATGAGTGATCCTTCCTCGTAGACGAGGCAGGGCGCCGTGGATGCAAGGGTCAGGGTGCGGACATTCTCCCAGAGCCGCATCAGGTATTCGAAGTCGCGCTTGATCTCGACGCGGGTGCGGTTCGCGCCGGCCGTACGGACGATAACGCCCATGCCCTGCGGCACTTCCAGCTCGCGTGCAATCTCCTTCAGGCGCTTGCGGTCCTGCGGGTTGGTGATCTTGCGGGAAATGCCGCCGCCGCGCGCGGTGTTCGGCATCAGGACGGAGTAACGGCCCGCCAGCGACAGATAGGTGGTGAGGGCCGCGCCCTTGTTGCCGCGCTCTTCCTTGGCAACCTGCACCAGCAGGATCTGCCGGCGCTTGATCACTTCCTGGATGCGGTACTGCTTGCGCGGCTTGCGGACGATGCGATCCGGCACCTCTTCCATCGCATCCTCGGCGCCGACGGATTCGATCTCTTCCTTCTCATCGTCGTCGTCATCGTCATGGGAACGTCGGCGTCCGCGGACGTCTTCCGATATCGAATCGGTCTCCACCATCGCCGCCATCTCGCCGGAGGGGCCTTCGTCGTCTCCGCCCTCGGCCGTCTCGCTTGCCTCGGGCTCGGCGGCCTTCTTGCGTGAACGGCTGCGGCGCGGCTTCGCCTTAGGCTTTTCCGCAGCCTCTGCTTCGCCGGGGCTGGCCTCGGCGGCGACTTCCGGACCGTCTTCGGGGTCGGCGGAAGCCGGAAGATCGACATGCGGCTGTTCTGCCTCGGCCGGGTCCAGGTGATCGGCCGATTCGGCATCGGCGATCTTCTTCTGCTCTTCCGCTTCGGCCTGCATCAGGGCCTGGCGGTCGGCGAGCGGGATCTGGTAGTAGTCCGGATGGATTTCCGCAAAGGCCAGGAAGCCGTGCCGGTTGCCGCCATAGTCCACGAAGGCGGCCTGAAGCGAGGGCTCGACCCTCGTCACCTTGGCGAGGTAGATATTGCCGCGAATTTGCTTCTTGTGCTGGGATTCGAAGTCGAATTCTTCAATACGGTTGCCGCGAACGACGACTACCCGCGTCTCCTCTTCGTGAGACGCGTCAATAAGCATTTTGTCTGCCATGTAGGTTCTGCTCCTCGGCGAAACCGCGTAGGTGCAAAAAGGCCTGCCGCGAGGACAGGCCTTTCATGCAGGACGGTGATTGCGCCGGAAAAATGGGTTCCCGAGGAATGGCGCCGCGACGACGACCGGACGGCTGACGGAGCTTGCTCCGTCAGGGTATCCAGGGTCTGAAACAGTTGCCGCGACATAAAAGTCCAAACGAGAACGACGATATCTTAGGGCTCGAGGCCCGGTGAATGCTCCGTGTGAGCGTGGGCGGCGGGCCGCCCGGTATGATGCCGGCCGGGGCCGGATGAGATTGCGTACGAGGATTAAAGTGTAAGGACGACGGATGAACTTCCCGGTGTCGGCGCCAGGTCTCGCTAGCTGGCAGGCCTGCCGGAAGACTATCCCGTCAACACTTTAGCCCATCTGCGCCTTGTATGGTTTCTGCGACATAATAGCAAGGGAAAAGCCGGGGGCGCCATATTGTGGATCAAATTGAAGCGCTACTGGAAAGGCTTGATTCATCTGGCTTCATGCGGCATCTGCAAGGCGGTCGCGAGCCCTCATCTTTAGGCTGCCGACAGGGCCGGCGGTATCGGGGACGCAACGGGAATGGGCTTTTCATCGGCAAGCACGGCCACGACGAGGCGGCTGTGCATGCGAATCACCGGATCGGTTGCTATCGCCTTGTTATTGGCGGCATCGGGCTTCTCGGGTTCCGTGGATGCGAAGCCCGAGAAGCCGTTGCTAGCCTATGCCGCCCGTATCGCCGGTGACGAGGCGAGAACCCGCATCGTCATCGACTTCGAGGAGAAGCCCGAGTTTTCGGTCCACTATGTCGGCTCTCCGGAACGCGTCATCGTCGATCTTCCCGCCACGGCGTTCGGCTTCCCGCGGGAGGACCTCGGCGCTCGGGGCCTGTTCCGCGACATCCGCTTCGGCGCGATGGACGAGGCCAGCGCCCGCATCGTCCTGACGGCGGAACGGCCGGTTCAACTGAGCCTTGCCGAGGTTCAGGAGGGGGAAAACGGCGAGTTCCGGCTGGTTCTCGATGCGGAGATGGCGACGCCCGAAGCGTTTGCCGAACTCGTTCGTCAGCAAACCTGGGATGAGGAGGCGCGCCTGGAAGCCTCCCGCTCGGTGTCGCCCGCCGATGATGGTAGCTTTGTGGTTGCGATCGATGCCGCACACGGCGGGATCGATACAGGCGCGATCGGCGCGACCACGAAGACGCCCGAGAAGGACATCACCCTGGCTTTCGCCCGTGCGCTTGCCGAGCGGCTCAGGAAGCGGGCCGGGGTGGAGGTTTTCCTGACGCGCGAAAATGACCGCTTCCTCTCCCTGTCCGAGCGAGTGACGCTCGCGCGCCAGGCGAAGGCTGACCTTTTTCTTTCGCTTCATGCCGATACCCTCAGCCAGAAGGACATCCGCGGCGCGACCGTCTACACCCTGTCCGACCGGGCTTCTGACAGGATGGCGGAGAACCTGGCCGCCCGTGAGAACCTTTCCGACCAGCTTGCGGGCGTGAGGCTGAAGGACGAGCCGCCGGAGGTGGCAGACATCCTGCTCGACCTCACGCGCCGGGAGACCCAGACCTTCTCGATCGCCCTGGCAGACAATGTCCTGAACTCCTTCGAAGGGCAGATCGGCCTCATCAACAATGCCCATCGTTATGCGGGCTTCCAGGTTCTGCGGGCGCCGGACATCCCGTCTGTGCTTCTTGAGCTTGGGTTCCTCTCCAACCCGGACGACGAGAAACTGCTGGCGGACGAAGATTGGCGCGCCAAGGTCAGCGGTTTGCTCGTGGATGCCGTCCTGCGCTACAGGGAACGCGCCATCGCCGATGGAGGGTAGGGGAGTGGCCGGTTGCCGGTTTGCCACATACTTCTTCTCTTGTCGCTCTTGGGCGGAGCGGTTGGTGCAAAGGCCCTATTTTCCTCACATTCCGTCCGTTAGTCGCAACCATGTGATGGTGTGACTCGATCCTGCCGGCCTCGCCGGCTTGCGCTGGCCGGATCGGCGTGCAAAAGCCCCACAATCATGCGATGGT
The DNA here is from genome assembly GCA_023393575.1 of Pseudomonadota bacterium. Classification (GTDB taxonomy): domain Bacteria; phylum Pseudomonadota; class Alphaproteobacteria; order Rhizobiales; family Rhizobiaceae; genus Neorhizobium. Next base: position 2,325 of record JAEWKX010000327.1, on the reverse strand, counting down.
GTCCCGGCACCGAATGAAAGCCGAACGGTAGCTTCAATATGATCAGACTTATCGGGTATTTCTTTGGACTGGCGTGCGTCCTGTTCCTGGGCGTTGCCGTGGTCGCGGCGATCTATCTCGCCGGCGTCTCCAGGGACCTTCCCGATTACGAGGTGTTGAGCGCCTACGAGCCGCCGGTCGCCACGCGCGTGCATGCCGGCAACGGCGCCCTGATGGCGGAATATGCCCGCGAGCGGCGCCTCTTCCTTCCGATCCAGGCGGTGCCTGATCGGGTCAAGGCGGCGTTTCTGTCGGCCGAAGACAAGAACTTCTACAATCACCCCGGCATCGACATTGCCGGTCTCGCCCGCGCGATCGTCAACAACTTCCAGAACCTGGCCTCCGGTCGCCGGCCGGAAGGTGCCTCGACGATCACCCAGCAGGTCGCCAAGAACTTCCTGCTCAGCAACGACCAGACGATCGACCGCAAGGTGAAGGAGGCGATCCTTTCCTTTCGCATCGAGCAGACCTATTCCAAGGACAAGATTCTTGAACTCTATTTGAACGAGATCTTCTTCGGTCTGAATTCCTATGGTATCGCAGGCGCTGCGCTAACCTATTTCGACAAGTCCGTCACCGAACTGACGATTGCCGAATCGGCTTACCTCGCCGCCTTGCCGAAAGGTCCCAACAACTACCATCCCTTCCGCAAGGAGGCCGCTGCCATCGAACGCCGCAACTGGGTGATCGATCGGATGGCCGAGAACGGTTATGTCACGCCGGCCGACGCGGACGACGCCAAGAAGCAACCGCTGGGCGTGAAGCCCCGCCGCGGTGGCACGCATCTCTTTGCTTCCGATTTCTTCGCCGAGGAAGTGCGCCGTCAGATCATCGAGAAGTACGGCGACGATACGCTCTATGAGGGCGGCCTTTCCGTGCGTACGTCGCTGGATCCGGAACTGCAGGTAGTGGCTCGAAAGGCCCTCCATACGGGCCTGGTCGAATACGACGAGCGTCGTGGTTTCCACGGGCCTGTGAAGCAGATCAGCATGGCCGGTGACTGGATATCCGAACTGGCCAAGGTGCCGGCTCTCCGCGACGTCCCGGAATGGAAGCTCGCCGCCGTCACCGCTGTCTCCGCCAAGCAGGTCGACATCACGCTGCAGCCGCCCACCACCGCCGGCGGTCAGGTGGGCGAGGAGCGGGAAACCGGCACGATCAAGGCCGAGGACATGAAATGGGCCTATCGCGACGCCAAGGGAGAACGCAAGACGGCGAAATCGCCCGAGGGCGTGCTTGAAGCGGGCGATGTGGTGTTCGTCGAGCCGATCGCCGACGAGGCGGGAGGCTACCGCCTCCGTCAGCCCCCGAAGGTTCAGGGCGGCTTCGTCGCCATGGATCCCAATACCGGCCGCGTTCTGGCGATGGTGGGCGGTTTCTCCTATGCGCAGTCTGAGTTCAACCGCGCCACCCAGGCGATGCGCCAGCCGGGTTCGTCGTTCAAGCCCTTTGTCTACGCGGCGGCGCTCGACAACGGTTATACTCCCGCGTCGGTGATCCTCGACGCGCCGATCGAGATGGTATCGGGCGGCCAGGTCTGGCGTCCGGAGAACTACGGCGGCGGTTCCGCTGGTCCGCAGACGCTCCGCCTCGGCATCGAGAAGTCGCGAAACCAGATGACCGTCCGGTTGGCTCAGGACATGGGCATGGAACTTGTCGCGGAATATGCCGAGCGATTCGGCATTTACGACAAGATGCTCCCGGTACTTGCCATGTCGCTGGGATCGGGCGAGACGACGGTGCTGCGCCTGGTCTCGGCCTATGCCGTCCTTGCCAATGGCGGGAAGCAGATCAAGCCGACGGTGATCGACCGTATTCAGGACCGTTACGGCAAGACGATTTTCCGCCACGAGGAGCGGACCTGCGACGGCTGCAATGCGCCGCGCTGGGCCGAGCAGGAAGAGCCTATCCTGGTCGACAACCGGGAACAGGTTCTCGACCCGATGACGGCCTACCAGATCACCTCCATGATGGAAGGCGTCGTCAGGCGCGGTACCGCTGCCGGCAAGATCAAGATCGACGACCGCCCGGTCGCCGGCAAGACCGGTACGACCAACGACGAGAAGGACGCCTGGTTCGTGGGCTACACGCCGAACCTCGTTGCGGGTGTCTACATAGGATTCGACACCCCGGCGCCGCTCGGTCGCGGTGCAACGGGCGGTTCGCTGGCTGTTCCGGTCTTTGCGGACTTCAAGGAAGTGGCCGTGAAGCCCACGCCGCCGGAGAAGTTCCATGTTCCGGAAGGCATGCAGTTCATTCCGGTAAACCGCACGACAGGCATGATGG
>JAEWKX010000296.1 GCA_023393575.1 Pseudomonadota bacterium | reverse complement strand
GTCGTGTTCTCCTCGATCTACACTTCGCGGATAAGCGCGACGGGTCCCGTATCGAGCCCCTTTTCCATCTTCATGACCATCATGCCGGTCTTCCTGTCGCCGGTCATGATCGCCCGCTGGATCGGGGCGGCTCCCCGCCAGCGCGGCAGGAGCGAGGCGTGACCGTTGTAGCAACCGAGCCGGGTGCCGCTCAGGATCGCTTCCGGCAACAACAGTCCGTAGGCCACGACGACGGCAACATCGGCCTGCAGGGCGCGGAACTGCTCGCGTTCGGCATCGCCCTTGAAGTTCAACGGCGTGAAGACGGGAATGCCGAGAAGTTCGGCCGCCTGGTGGACCGGGGACTTCTGAAGGTCGAGGCCACGTCGTCCACCCGGACGCGGCGGCTGGCTGTAGACCGCGACGATCTCATGGCCCGCCTCCCTCAGCGCGCGAAGCGTGGGGACCGAGAAGTCCGGCGTTCCCATGAAGATGATGCGAAGGCTCATCGCGATCCTGTCTGCGCTTGCCGCCAGCGGACGAGAGCTTGCCGCCCGGCCTTGGACTACTAACTACACCGCGCGAGAACGGGCGGCTTTGGTGAATTTCTTGATCACCATCTCCCGCTTCAGCCGCGAAATGTGGTCGATGAAGAGCACGCCGTTGAGATGGTCGATCTCGTGCTGCAGGCAGGTCGCCAGCAGGCCGTCCGCCTGTATCGTCTGCTGTTTCCCCTCGCGATCGACATAGCTGACCGTCACCGTCGCAGGGCGCTCCACCTCTGCATAGTAATCGGGAATGGAGAGGCAGCCTTCCTCGTAGACCGAGCGTTCGTCCGAGGACGCGACAATCTGCGGGTTGATGAAGACCGTCGGCTCGTTCTCTTCGTCCTCCTTGGAGACGTCGATGACCAGCATTCGGCGCGGGACGCCAACCTGGATGGCCGCCAGCCCGATGCCGGGCGCGTCGTACATCGTCTCCAGCATGTCGTCCGCGAGGCGGGTGATTTCGGAATCGACCCGCTCGACCGGATGGGAAACCTGGCGCAGGAGCGGATCGGGAAGAATGATAAGAGGCTTGATCGTCATGGCCTCCCATAGCGCATCTTTTTGACGGATGGAACAGGAGAGGAACCACTCCTGGAGACCGGCGGCCCCGAAATGTTCATGATTTGATCTTTTCCGAGACCAGATATCTGCTAGGGTGGCCGCATGGATAGCCTCCCTCTTCTTCTCGACGCTCTTTCCGATAGTTCCTCGACGGTCTGGCTCGTCGCCGTTCCTCTGACCGCACTCCTCGGGGTCGTTTTCTACATCGTTGCCGCTTCACGCGGCAGACGTGCCGGACTGGCGCGCCACGCGGCGCAAGCGGAGGCGCGCATGGCCGAACTGATGCGAGCCCAGGCTGAGATGCAGGGACGTCTCGCCACCATGGCCGAGACGCTCTCCCAGCGGCAGGCGGAGCTGAGCCAGACGGTGAACCAGCGTCTGGACGGGATGACCCACCGGCTCGGGAGCACGATAAGCGAGCAGACCAAGACAACCCACGAGAACCTGCGCCTCCTGCAGGAGCGGCTGGCGGTGATCGACGCGGCGCAGAACAATATCCAGACGCTGGCCAAGGACGTGGTCGGACTGCAGGCCATCCTCTCGAACAAGCAGACACGCGGCGCCTTCGGTCAGGGCCGGATGGAGGCGATCGTTGCAGATGGCCTACCCATGGGCACCTACGAGTTTCAGGGAACGCTTTCCAACGGCAAGCGGCCGGATTGCCTCGTGCGGATGCCCAATGGCGCGCCGCCGCTCGTGATCGACGCGAAGTTTCCGCTGGAAGCATGGAATGCATTTCGGGAAACCGTGGCGCCGGAAGCGAGAAAGGCCGCGGCGGCGCAGTTCCGTCGGGATCTTGAGGTGCATGTCCGCGACATCGCGGACAAGTACCTGCTCCACGGAGAGACGCAGGAGATGGCCTTCCTGTTCGTGCCGTCAGAATCGATTTTTGCGGAAATCCATGAGCATTTTGATGCGGTCGTCCAGAAAGCGCAGCGGTCGAGGATCGTGATCGTTTCACCCTCCCTGCTGATGCTGTCGATCCAGGTCATCCAGGCGGTGCTCAAGGACCAGCGGATGCGCGAACAGGCGCATCTGATCCAGGGCGAGGTAGCGCTGCTGATGGAAGACCTGGGGCGGCTCGACGACAGGACCCGCAAACTACAGGCGCATTTCCTGGCGGCACAGCGGGACGTGGAACAGATCCTCACCTCGTCGGACAAACTCGTCCGACGCGGCTCCAAGATCGGCGCGCTGGAACTCGAACAGGCAGCCGAGGCTCCGCGAAGCATGGGACACGACAAGCCGCACGCGGTAGAGAGCCGCACCGGCCTTCTGAAACTGCGGGTGGTTGACGAGGAGTGACCGGCTCGGGCAGTGTCGCCACCGACTCCGGACGACGCAGAGAGACCCGCAGCATGATTACCGTCTTCGGCTCCATCAACATGGACCTCATCGCCACCACGGACCGTCTGCCGGAACCCGGTGAGACGGTTGCCGGCAACAGCTTCGCCACGGCCGCCGGGGGCAAGGGCGCCAACCAGGCGTTGGCGGCGCGGCGCGCTGGAAGTGGCGTGCGCATGGCCGGCGCGGTCGGCCGGGACGAATTCGCGGAGCCGGCACTGGCGCTTCTCGACAGGGCAGAGGTAGACCTATCCGCCGTCAATCATGTGGAGGGCCCGACCGGCACCGCTCTCATCCTGGTCGGCGGCACGGGAGAGAACATGATAGCCGTCGTGCCGGGCGCGAATGGAACCGTGGACGAGCAGCAGGCTCGCGCAGCGGTCGAGGCCATGTCGCCGGGCGATGTGCTGATGCTCCAACTGGAGGTACCCGCCGCTGCGGTGGAGGCTGCGCTGCAGGCGGCAAAGGCAAAGGGCGTCAGCTCCATCCTCAACACCGCGCCCCTTACCGCGGACGCCGCAAGGCTGGCAGAACTGGCGGATGTGGTCATCACCAACGAGACCGAATTCGAGCTTCTGACCGGCCGGGCGGACCTGCAGCCTGTGGAGCGGGAAGACGCACTGCAGAGGATGAACGCGGAGACGGGGCAGACCTTCATCATCACGCTCGGTGCGGAGGGCGTTATCGCCGGGCGAGACGGCCGGTTGCACCGGGCCCAGGGTCTGGAGATCCAACCCGTGGACACGGTCGGCGCCGGCGACACGTTCTGCGGCTATCTCGCTGCCGGGCTGGATGCCGGCCTCGCCTTCGCGGAGGCCTTGCGCCGCGCGGCAGTGGCCGGTTCCCTTGCTTGCCTCAGGCCCGGTGCACAACCTTCCATTCCAACGGCAACGGAGGTCGCCGTCCATCTCTAAAGGCGGCGGATCCTTTCCCTCAGCAGGTCGAAGAAGCCGTCGGCATCGACGTTCCGCATGACCATCGCGTTCGGCTTGCGTCCCGAAACCCGCCACCAGTCGACGACCGTCATTCCCACCGTCAGGTCGGACTGCGTCTCGATCTCGACATTGCAGTGGCGGCCGGAGAAGAGCTCCGGCTTCAGGAGATAGGCGATCACCGTCGGGTCGTGGAGCGGGCCGCCGTCGGAGCCGTACTTCTCCTCGTCGAAGCGTTCGAAGAAGGCAAGCCAATCGACGAGAACCTGCGCCGGTCGCGTGCCCAGGGCGGCGATCCTTTCGACGCGATCCCTGCGGGTGAGAAGCTGGTGGGTGACGTCGAGCGGCATCATCACGATGGGGATGCCGGAGCCGAACACGGCTGCGGCGGCTTCCGGATCGACATAGACGTTGAACTCCGCGGCAGGCGTGATGTTGCCGCCCTCGAAGAAGCCACCGCCCATCATCACGAGTTCGCGGACGCGCCCGGCAATCTCCGGCTGCATCTGCAGCGCCAGGGCCACGTTCGTCAGAGGACCGAGCGTGCACAGCGTGACGCTGCCGGCAGGCTCCCGCATCACCGTCTCGACGATGAAATCCACGGCGTGCTGCGGCTCTACCGTCATCGTCGGCTCCGGCAGTTCCGCGCCGTCCAGTCCGGTCCGGCCATGCACATGCTCCGCCGTCACCTGCTTGCGCAGGATGGGGTGCCTCGCCCCCTCGTAGACCGGAATGTCCGGGCGACCGCACAGTTCGCAGACGATCCTCACGTTCCGGCTGGTCAGGGACAAGGGCACGTTGCCCGCCACCGCACACAGTCCCAGAACATCCAGTTCGTCGGGGCTTGCAAGCGCCAGCATGATGG
>JAEWKX010000047.1 GCA_023393575.1 Pseudomonadota bacterium | reverse complement strand
GGCCATATCCGCCGCCTTGCGCAGCAGCGTCTCCGACAGCGCGTCGATAAACCCGCGCTCTTCCGCCAGCGGCACGAAGACGGAGGGAGAAACGAAGCCGAGATCGGGGTCGATCCAGCGCGCCAGCGCCTCGAAGCCAAGCACCGCGCCGTCGCTCAGCCGGACGATCGGCTGAAAGTGGGCATCCACGGCATCGGCAATGATGGCCGTTCTCAACGCCTGCTCCAGTTGCGTCGCCCGCTTCATCTCCTGGGCTATCTCGCGGGAATAGACGGTGATCTGCCCCCTGCCCCGGCGTTTGGAGCGGTAGAGGGCGGTTTCCGCGCTCTTCAATAGCTCCTCGAATTCCTCGCCCGCGAAGGGATAGACCGCGAATCCGAAGGAGGCGGACAGACGCACGTTGCGATCTCCGAGATCGTAGGGCGCGGACAGGACGTCCCTGATCATCTGGCCGATCCGCTCCGCGCCGGTACGCTCGAAGACCAGCGGGAAAACGAAGGCGAACTCGTCGCCATCGTGGCGCGTCACCGTCGCGCCATCGGGAATGCAGGCTCTCAGACGATGCGCGACCTGGCAGAGGATCTCGTCGCCGGCATCGGCGCCGAACAGATCGTTGATCGGCTTGAACCCGTCCAGATTGGCTATGCAGATGGTGAAGGGCGCCGGATCCTTTGCCCGTTCGGCGGCAAGCAGACGTACCTTGTCGCGCAGCCGATACCGGTTTCCGAGACCGGTCAGCGGATCGCTGTATGCCATCGCCTGCAGTTCATTCTGAGTGACCTGCGGCAACAGGGTGCCTGCCGACCTCATTCCAAATCCGACCTATTGTATACACATCGGCACGATGGGGCAGAAACGTTAACAAATATGTCTCCGCGCTCCTGCCCGAAGCGGCCCCCTGAACCTTCATCGCTCGCAATAATCCCCGGGTAGCGGCGCCCTCCTGCAGCCGGATCGATGGCAGGGGCTTTCCAAGCCCCTCCGAATCCCGGATTATCGGCCGATGACCGTCAAGCTGCTTCCCGAAACCCTCATCAACCAGATCGCCGCCGGCGAGGTCATCGAACGACCCGCCAGTGCGGCCAAGGAACTGGTCGAGAACGCCATCGATGCGGGAGCGACGCGGAGCGAGATCGCCACGGCCGGTGGCGGGAAAAGCCTCGTGCGCATCACCGATAACGGCTGCGGCATGGACAGTGCCGACCTCGACCTAGCCGTTCGGCGCCACTGTACTTCCAAGATCGGCGACACGCTGGACGACATCCGCACCCTCGGCTTCCGGGGCGAGGCGCTGCCGTCCATCGGCTCGGTGGCGAAGCTGTCGATCACCAGCAGGCGCCAGGGCGATTCCGAAGGCTCACGGGTGACGGTCGCGGGCGGACGCATGTCTCCGGTACGGCCGGCTGCCGCCAATTGCGGGACCGTGGTCGAGGTCCGGGATCTGTTTTTCGCCACCCCGGCACGCCTGAAGTTCCTGAAATCCGAGCGTGCCGAAGCTGCCGCCATCACCGAGATGGTGAAGCGGATGGCGATCGCTTTTCCGGCAATCCGTTTCGTGTTGTCCGGCACCGACCGCTCCACCCTGGAATTGGCGGCCACGGGGGATGATCAACTGGCGCGTATCGCGCAGATCCTCGGATCCGAGTTCCGCGACAACGCGATCGAGATCGACGCCATGCGCGAGGACGTCTCCCTCAGCGGCTTTGCCGGCCTTCCCACCTTCAACCGCGGGAACTCGGCTCACCAGTACGCATTCGTCAACGGCCGCCCCGTACAGGACAAGCTCATTCTGTCCGCCATCCGCGGCGCCTATGCCGAGACGATCCCGTCCGGCCGCTATCCCGTCGCCGTGCTTTCGATCCGCCTCGACCCCGCCCTTGTGGACGTCAACGTCCATCCGGCCAAGGCGGACGTCCGCTTCCGCGATCCCGGCCTCGTCAGGGGTCTGATCGTCGGCGCGATCCGCGAGGCGCTCGCCCGCGACGGTAGCCGCGCCTCCACGACGGGCGGCAGCGGCCTGATGCGGGCCTTCAGATCGGGGACGGGAGACACGGTGCCGGGCAGGCCGTGGAATGCCGCAGCCTCGCCATCCCGCCCCCTGGAAGAGATCTATTCCTTCGCGGAGCGACCCCAGGCGGCTTTCGAGACACTGATCGCACCGGCAGCACGCGCGGACACCACACCGCCGAGACCCGAATCGCAGCAGCCGGACGGCGCACCTGCCTCTACCCTCCATCACCGCCTCGGCGCGGCACGCGCGCAACTTCACGAAAACTATATCGTCGCCCAAACGGGTGACGGCCTCGTCATCGTCGACCAGCACGCCGCGCATGAACGACTTGTCTTCGAATCGATGCGGAAGGCTCTCGACGCCGGGCGGTTGCCCTCGCAGGCACTGCTGATCCCGGAGATCATCGATCTCCCCGAGGAAGACTGCGACAGGCTGATGGCCCATGCATCGGAGCTCGACCGTTTCGGGCTTGCGGTCGAGCGTTTCGGCCCAGGTGCCGTGG
>JAEWKX010000021.1 GCA_023393575.1 Pseudomonadota bacterium | reverse complement strand
ACATCCACGAGGATGACGGCCACGTCCGCTCGCAGGAGTTGTTCCAGTGCCTCGCGTGCCGACTGCGCGACAAGAAGAGTCTCTCCCAGATCCTGGAGGATTACCTCGTAGCTCAGCAGTTTTGCCGGCTGATCGTCCACCAGGAGGATATTGACGGGGTCTGTCATCTTCATCTCACTCGTGAAGCCACATGCGAAGCGCGGAGAGAAGCTCCTGCGTGTTGACGGGCTTTGCCAGGTAATCAGACGCTCCTGCATCCAGGCATTTCTCCCGGTCGCCTTTCATCGCCTTCGCCGTCAGCGCGATGATGGGAAGCCGGGCATGGCGGTCCTCGCGACGGATCATCTGCATGGTCTCGTATCCGTCCATTCCCGGCATCATGATATCCATCAGAACGACGGCAATTTCGGGGTGGCTGTTGATGATGTCAATCGCCTCGCTGCCGGTGGTCGCGGTCAGCACCTCCATCTTCCGGCGCTCCAGGACGCTGCTCAGGGCGAATATGTTGCGTGCGTCGTCGTCCACCAGCAGAACGGTTTTGCCGACCAGGTCCTCATCGGAACTATGCAGTTTCTCCAGCATGTCTTGCTTGGCGGCGGGCATGTCGGCGATGACGCGATGAAGGAAGAGTGTGGTCTCGTCGAGCAGCCTCTCGGGCGACTCGACACCCTTCACGATGACGCTGCGCGCCATCGTCTGCAGGCGTGCGCTCTCTTCCGCCGACAGGTCGCGGCCGGTGAAGACGACGACCGGGATGTCGGCGATCCGCACGTCGTTGCCGATCCGCGTCAGGACGTCGAATCCGGACATGTCCGGCAGGGAAAGATCCAGCACGACACAGTCCACGACCTCGTTCTCGAGTATCTCCAGCGCTTCGCCCCCGGTGGGAACGCTCGTGATGTCGATATCGTCATGCCCGAGGAGCGCGGTGATGCTCACCCGTTCGTGCTCGTCGTCCTCCACCAGAAGCAACCGTTTGCGGCGGGGTTCCGCGAAACTCTTGAGCTTTGTGAAGAGATCCCCCAGTCCGTCGTTCGTCGCCGGCTTGTGGGTGAAGGCATAGGCCCCGCGCGTCAGGCCATGCTGCCGATCTTCGTCGATGCTGATGATCTGGACCGGAATATGCCGCGTCTCGGGGCTTTGCTTGAGCTGATTGAGCACCGTCCAGCCGAGCATATCGGGTAGGCATATGTCGAGCGAGATGGCTGTGGGGCGATAATCGCGCGCCAGCGCCAGCGCATCGGTTCCCCGGGCGGCAATCAATACCTTGAAGCCCTTCGCCCGCGCAGCGTCTCTCAAAAGAGAGGCATAGCCCGGATCGTCCTCGACGACGAGAAGTATCGCGTCGCGTCCGCTGATCTCATGACGATCGTCTTCCGGAAGCTCAAGCACTCCCGTCGTCCTGCGTGGATGGCTGAGCGCAGGAGCCATATTGGAGGCCGGGGAGGCTGGCTCCGTCGAAGCGATACCGACCGGTTGCGATGCAGCTCCCACGAATGTCATCGGCAGGTAAAGGGTGAAGGTACTGCCTTCTCCGGGCCGGCTGTCGAGCTGGATCTCGCCGCCGAGCAGATTGGCGAGTTCGCGGCTGATTGCGAGACCGAGCCCCGTTCCGCCATAGTTCCGGCTGGTCGATGCATCCGCCTGCTGGAAGGCTTCGAAGATGATCCTCTGCTTCTCGGGAGGAATGCCTATTCCGGTATCGGAGACCTGGAAGGCGATGACGGCCGGAGCGTTCTTCAACGATGGATGCGCTCCAGTCCACCCGCTCTCGACCGACGACACCCGCAGGCGCACTCCCCCCTCCGAGGTGAACTTGAAGGCATTGGAGAGCAGGTTCTTCAGGATCTGCTGAAGCCGCTTCGCATCGGTGATGATCGTACGTGGCAGACCGTCATCCACATCCAGCTCAAAGTTCAAGCCGCGCGTCTCGGCTTCGTGGCGGAAGGGCCGCGCCATCACCTCGAGCAGGTTATTCACCGCGATTTCCTCGGCTTCGACCGACACGGTGCCGGACTCGATCTTCGAGAGATCGAGGATGTCGCTGATCAGGTTGAGGAGGTCCGTTCCGGCGCCGTGGATCGTCCGGGCAAACTCTACCTGCTTCGGAGACAGGTTCCCGTCCGGATTCTCCCCGAGTTGCTGACCGAGAATGAGAATCGAATTCAGCGGCGTCCGCAGTTCATGCGACATATTCGCGAGGAACTCCGACTTGTATTTGGACGTCAGCGCCAGTTCGGTCGCCTTCTCTTCCAGCGCCCGTCGGGCCTGCTCGATTTCCTGGTTCTTCGCCTCGACCTCGACATTGCGTTCTTCCAGCTGCTGCGCCTTCTGTTCGAGCTGCTCGTTGGTCTGTTGCAGTTCGCTCTGCTGTGCCTGAAGTTCGGCAGCCAGTTGTTGGGATTGCTGCAGCAGGGCCTCGGTCTGCATGGTCGCTTCTATGGAATTGAGCAGAATCCCCATCGACGAGGTCAGTTGCTCCAGGAAGGAGAGCTGCAACTCTGTGAAATTGGCAATCGAGGCCAGTTCCAGCACAGCCTTCACCTGTCCCTCGAAAAGGATCGGCAGAACGATTGCGCTGCGCGGGCGGGCGGAGAAAATACCGGAGCTGATCGGCACGACCGTTTCCGGCATGTCGCTGATCAGTATTTGCCTCCCGTCACGGGCGCATTGACCGATCAAGCCTTCGCCGAGCCGAAGCGAAGCAGGGTGAGGCTGGGGGGCGCCGTCAGCGTAGGATGCGAGGAGCCCGAGGCTCGGCTTATCCGCCTCCTGCTTCAGCTGATAGACTACGCCCTGATGCGCGCCCACCAGCGGAGCCAGTTCCTGCAGCAGCGTTTGCCCGACGAGCGCAAGGTCGCGCTGCCCCTGCAACATCGTGGTGAACCGTGCCAGGTTGGTCTTCAGCCAATCCTGGTCGGTATTCTGTTCCGTGGTAAGACGCAGATTACCGATCATCGTGTTGATGTTGTCCTTGAGCTCGGCCACTTCACCGCGGGCATCCACCTGGATTGAGCGTGTCAGATCCCCCTTGGTCACCGCAGTCGCCACCTCCGCGATGGCGCGGACCTGCGTCGTCAGGTTGGCGGCCAGCAGGTTCACGTTGCCGGTCAGATCCTTCCAGATGCCCGCCGTGCCCGGCACGCGCGCCTGTCCGCCGAGGCGGCCCTCGACGCCGACTTCGCGTGCAACGGTCGTCACCTGGTCGGCGAAGGTCGCAAGCGTGTGCGTCATGTTGTTGATCGTGTCCGCCAGGGCGGCCACCTCGCCCTTGGAGGCCACTGTCAGGTTCTGGGTGAGGTCTCCGTTCGCAACGGCGGTGACGACCTTGACGATGCCACGCACCTGCTCCGTCAGGTTGGTGGCCATGACGTTGACGGTATCCGTCAAGTCCTTCCATGTGCCCGCGACCCCCGGCACTTGCGCCTGGCCGCCGAGCTTGCCTTCCGTGCCGACCTCGCGCGCGACGCGCGTGACCTCCCCCGCGAATGCGTTCAGCTGATCCACCATGGTGTTGATGGTATTCTTCAGCTCCAGGATTTCGCCTCTCACTTCCACGGTGATCTTGCGCGACAGGTCGCCCCGGGCGACGGCCGTCGTGACTTCGGCAATGTTGCGCACCTGGGTGGTAAGATTGGCCGCGAGCAGGTTGACGTTGTCGGTCAGGTCCTTCCAGGTGCCGGCCACGCCCGGAACGACTGCCTGCCCACCCAGACGCCCGTCGGTGCCGACCTCACGTGCGACACGGGTTACTTCACCGGCGAAGGAACGCAACTGGTCCACCATCGTATTGAGCGTATCCTTGAGCAGGAGCATTTCGCCCCTGACATCCACGGTGATCTTCCGCGACAGGTCGCCGCCCGCGATCGCCGTGGCCACCTCGGCGATGTTGCGGACCTGCGCAGTCAGGTTCGATGCCATGGAGTTGACGTTGTCGGTCAGGTCCTTCCACGTACCGGCCACGCCCGGAACCTGGGCCTGTCCCCCGAGATTGCCTTCCGTTCCCACTTCGCGCGCCACGCGGGTCACTTCGCCGGCAAATGCGTTGAGCTGGTCCACCATCGTATTGATCGTGTCCTTCAGCTCCAGGATTTCTCCCTTCACGTCGACTGTGATCTTGCGCGACAGGTCGCCTCTGGCGACCGCGGTCGTGACTTCGGCGATATTTCGCACCTGGCCGGTGAGGTTGGAGGCCATGGAGTTGACGTTCTCGGTCAGGTCCTGCCAGGTTCCCGCAACACCGGGCACCTGCGCCTGGCCGCCGAGCTTGCCTTCCGTACCCACCTCGCGCGCCACGCGCGTCACCTCTGAAGCGAACCGGTTCAGCTGGTCCACCATCGTATTGAGGGTTTCCTTCAGCTGCAGGATCTCACCCTTCACATCGACGGTAATCTTCTTCGACAGGTCACCGTTCGCGATCGCGGTCGAGACCTCGGCGATATTGCGGACCTGCGCCGTGAGGTTGGACGCCATCGAATTGACCGAGTCGGTCAGGTCCTTCCAGGTACCGGCAACCCCGCTGACATTCGCCTGGCCACCCAGCTGTCCCTCGGTTCCGACTTCGCGAGCAACGCGCGTCACCTCGGACGCAAATCCGTTGAGCTGGTCGACCATCGTATTGATGGTGTCCTTCAGTTCGAGAATCTCCCCGGAGACCGTAACGGTGATCTTCTTCGACAGGTCACCCTGCGCGACCGCTGTCGCCACCTCGGCAATATTGCGGACCTGCGCCGTGAGGTTGGAGGCCATGGAATTCACCGAATCCGTCAGGTCCTTCCAGGTGCCGGCCACGCCCTTGACATTCGCCTGGCCGCCAAGCTGCCCTTCCGTTCCCACCTCACGGGCGACGCGCGTCACCTCGCCGGCGAAACCGTTAAGCTGATCGACCATCGTGTTGATGGTTTCCTTCAGCTCCAGGATCTCGCCCTTGACATCGACGGTGATCTTCTTCGACAGGTCGCCGTTGGCGATCGCCGTCGAGACCTCGGCGATATTACGCACCTGGGCCGTCAGGTTGCCGGCCATTGAGTTGACGTTCTCGGTCAGGTCCTTCCAGGTACCGGCAACGCCGCGGACATTTGCCTGGCCACCCAGCCGACCTTCGGTACCCACTTCGCGGGCAACTCGCGTCACCTCGCCCGCAAAGGAATTCAACTGATCGACCATCGTGTTGATGGTTTCCTTCAGCTCCAGGATCTCGCCGGACACCGTGACGGTGATCTTCTTCGACAGGTCGCCATTGGCGATCGCGGTGGAAACCTCGGCAATGTTGCGGACCTGTGCCGTGAGATTGGAGGCCATCGAGTTCACATTGTCCGTCAGATCCTTCCAGGTGCCGGCCACCCCCAGCACCTTCGCCTGTCCGCCCAGCCGGCCTTCCGTCCCGACTTCCCGTGCAACACGAGTCACCTCACCCGCGAAGCCGTTCAACTGATCCACCATCGTATTGATGGTCTCCTTCAGCTCGAGGATTTCCCCGGATACATCGACCGTGATCTTTCTGGACAAGTCGCCGCGCGCAACGGCAGTGGTGACCTCAGCGATGTTGCGGACCTGGTCCGTCAGGTTGCCGCACATGGCATTCACGGAATCGGTGAGGTCCTTCCAGGTGCCGGCCACCCCCGGCACGATAGCCTGACCGCCGAGCTTGCCTTCCGTGCCGACCTCGCGTGCGACACGCGTCACTTCCGATGCGAAGGACCGAAGCTGGTCGACCATCGTGTTGATGGCTTCCTTCAGCTGAAGGATCTCGCCGCGCACATCCACGGTAATCTTCTTCGACAGGTCGCCGTTTGCGACGGCGATTGTCACGTCCGAGATATTCCGGACCTGGGCTGTCAGGTTGGAAGCCATGGAGCTGACGCTTTCGGTCAGATCCTTCCAGACCCCGGTGACTTCGGGAACATGGGCCTGGCCACCCAGCTTTCCGTCCGTTCCCACTTCACGGGCGACGCGCGTGACTTCCGACGTGAAGACGCCGAGCTGCCGGATCATGCCGTTCACGATTTCCGCCGAGCGAAGGAATTCGCCTTTCAACGGTCGACCGTCCACATCGAGGGGGACGGTCTGCAGAAGATCACCCTTGGCGACGGCGGAAATGGTCCGTGTTACCGCATGCGTCGGCCACACGAGGTCGTCGACAAGGGTGTTGACGGAGTTTTCCATATCGCTCCAGGCACCGCCCGACAGGTTCAGCCGGACACGGTTCTTCGTTCGGCCCTCGCGGCCGACGACTTGGCCGACATGTTCGAGTTGGGATGCCATCCGCTGGTTGGCCGCGATGATATCGTTGAAGGCGTCGGCGACCTTGCCGGAAAGGCCCGTCAGATCGGCCGGCAACCTGGCCGTGAAATCACCACCTCTAACCCGTTGCACGACGTCGAACAGGGCGGAGAGCTGCAACACGTCCTCCGACGGGTCCGCATGGATCGGCACATTTGCCTCTACCGGGCGATCGGCAGCGACGGCCTGCGATTTGTCTCCGGAAAAATTCTCGGTTGCCTTGACCAACTTTCCCCCCTCAGAGAACGACCAGCAATCGCGTTGAAGTAGGGCGGACGGATCACGAGACAACTGCGGGAATTCCTGTTTTGCAGCGACTTGCACCCCGTCCGCGCCTTCGGGAAACCCGCCCTTCGGAGGGAAGAAGGGAGCGCGTGCCGATACCCACAATCGCCGCTCGTCAGCCTCGGATGCAACCGGCTCGGCTACGGGCGGCGTGGTGGACCTGAGGACGGACACCCGGCACGCCCACGCTGTATAGGAGGCAAGGAAACCGGTTCAGGGCGTCGGCGTACCGTGCAGCCCCAAACGGTTCTTCAAATCGGCGGGAATTTGCTTTAAGGGCTTGCGCAGATAATCCATGCGGAGGCAGATCATGGAAAAGTTCACCAAGCTCACCGGCGTCGCCGCGCCGCTTCCGGTCGTCAACGTCGATACGGACATGATCATCCCGAAGGACTACCTGAAGACGATCAAGCGGACGGGCCTCGGAAAGGGGCTTTTCGCCGAGGCCCGCTACAAGGAGGACGGCGCGGAGAATCCGGATTTCGTGCTGAACAAGCCTGCCTATCGCAACGCGAAGATCCTCGTCGCCGGCGATAATTTCGGCTGCGGCTCGTCGCGAGAGCATGCGCCCTGGGCGCTTCTCGACTTCGGCATCCGCTGCGTCATCTCGACCAGCTTCGCAGATATCTTCTATAACAACTGCTTCAAGAACGGCATCCTGCCGATCGTCGTCAGCCAGGACGATCTCGACAAGCTGATGGACGATGCCTCGCGCGGCTCCAATGCGGTGCTGACGGTCGATCTGGAGGCGCAGGAGATCACCGGCCCGGACGGCGGGTCCATTCGTTTCGACATCGATCCGGCACGGCGCCATATCCTGCTGGAAGGTCTGGATGTCATCGCCAGCACCTTGAAGAGCGAATCCGTCATCGGCAGCTTCGAACAGAAGCTCAGCACCGAGCGGCCGTGGCTCTGAGCGGAGCCTGGTGATGGTGAAGCGCATTTCTTCCGGTTCTCCCTTCGAGGCTCGCATCGGCTATTCCCGCGCGGTCGTGGATGGCGATATGGTCTATGTCTCCGGTACGACGGGCTATGATTATGCCCGGATGGAAATGCCCGAGAACCCGGCCGACCAGGCCCGTAATGCACTGGCGACGATCGAGAAGGCATTACGCGAGGCCGGAAGCAGCCTGAACGACGTTCTTCGCGTCCGTTACTGCATCACCGACATGACGGACCACGATGCGATCGTGGAGGTTCTGGGCGGCGCATTTGCGGCGATCAGGCCGGCAGCGACCATGGTGATCTGCGGCTTGATCGCACCGGAGATGAAGGTGGAAATCGAAGTAACCGCGCGCATCGGCGCGGGCTCTTCCTAAATTTCTGGTCGACCTCCTCCCTTCGGCAGGCTCGGAGGGGTCGCGACCGCACGGCATCGTGCGGAGGGTGAGCCTGCCACCGAGAGGAACAACGAATGACCAGATCTCTCTTCCTGCTTCCCGGCGACGGCATCGGCCCGGAGGCAATGACCGAAGTCCGCAAGATCATCGCCCATATGAACGGCACGATGAATGCGGGTTTTGAAATCGAGGAAGGGCTGGTTGGCGGCAGCGCCTATGAGGCCCATGGCTCGGCCATCTCCGAAGACGACATGGCGAAGGCCATGGCCGCTGATGCCGTCCTGTTCGGCGCTGTTGGGGGACCGAAATGGGATCACGTACCTTACGAGGTGCGGCCGGAAGCCGGCTTGCTGCGCCTGCGCAAGGACCTCGAGCTTTTCGCCAACCTGCGCCCGGCCATCTGCTATCCCGCGCTGGCCAGCGCCTCCTCTCTCAAGCCGGAACTGGTAGAGGGACTGGACATCCTCATCGTCCGCGAACTGACCGGCGGCGTCTATTTCGGCGAACCCAAGGAGATCGTCGATCTCGGCAACGGCCAGAAACGCGGCATCGATACCCAGGTCTACGACACCTACGAGATCGAGCGCATCGCCGCTGTCGCCTTCGAACTCGCGCGCACCCGCAATAACCGCGTCTGCTCGATGGAAAAGCGTAACGTCATGAAGTCGGGCGTCCTATGGAACCAGGTGGTGACGGAGACGCACAGGCGCTCCTTCTCCGATGTCCAGCTCGAACACATGCTGGCGGATGCCGGCGGCATGCAGCTCGTGCGTGCGCCAAAGCAGTTCGACGTGATCGTGACGGACAACCTGTTCGGCGACATGCTCTCCGACGTCGCCGCCATGCTGACCGGTTCACTCGGCATGCTGCCGTCGGCTTCCCTCGGTGCGCCGGATGCCAAGACCGGCAAGCGCAAGGCGCTGTATGAGCCGGTCCACGGCTCTGCGCCGGATATCGCCGGGAAGGGGCTCGCCAACCCCATCGCCATGATCGCCTCCTTCGCCATGTGCCTGCGCTATTCCTTCAACATGGTCGCGGAGGCGGACCGTCTGGAGAAGGCGATCGCCAATGTCCTCGACCAGGGCAGCCGCACCGGCGACATCATGGCCGACGGCTGCCGCCGGGTCGGCACGGCCGAGATGGGCGACGCCATTCTGAAGGAATTTTCCGCTCTTTCCGCCTGAGCCCTTTTCCGCGGCGCGCCAGCCGGTGCGCCGCAATCTCTGCAGGCTCGGCTGCCGCGGGCATCGCGCGCACCGGTCTACGCTTGACTCCTTATCAGAATCTTCTAAACACCACGAGCGAACGGGAAAGCATCCTATGAACCGCCGCGAGCTTCACATCGCTGCAGATTTTCAACTGGCACGGGCTGCCGGTCTGAGCCGATGCTTTGCCGCCTCCAACAAAATCACGGCCAAAACGACGACGAAAACCGTCTGACGTCTCTGGCCCGCCGCTCTCTCCCCGGTTAGGCCGGGGACAAGGAAACCCGCGATCCTGTTCGCGGTTTCCCCCTCAACGGATCGAGGAGAGGCAGAAAGAGAGCAAGGACCATGGGTTTCAAGATTGCAGTCGTCGGTGCTACCGGCAATGTCGGGCGAGAAATGCTCAACATCCTTTCGGCGCGCGGCTTTCCCGCCGACGAGGTGGTCCCCCTTGCCTCGGCACGATCGCAGGGGACCGAGGTGTCCTTCGGCGACAAGGTGCTGAAGGTCCAGAACCTCGAGAATTACGACTTTTCCGACACCGATATCTGCCTGATGTCGGCCGGCGGCGAAATTTCCAAGAAGTGGTCCCCGAAGATTGGTGCGCAGGGTTGCGTCGTGATCGATAACTCCTCTGCATGGCGTTATGATTCCGAAGTTCCCCTGATCGTTCCTGAGGTGAACGCCGACGCAGTCGAAGGCTTCCGCAAGAAGAATATCATCGCCAATCCGAACTGCTCGACGGCCCAGCTTGTTGTCGCGCTCAAGCCGCTTCACGACGTAGCGAGGATCAAGCGCGTCGTCGTCTCGACCTATCAGTCCG
>JAEWKX010000350.1 GCA_023393575.1 Pseudomonadota bacterium | reverse complement strand
CGACGAACCGACGATCGGGATCCCTTCATCCTTCAGGAACTGCGCGGCAAAGGCGGCATTCTGTTCGCCGACATTGGAGAAACTGGCGATGGTCTTGGCGCCCCCGAATATCTTCGCCTCGATCCGATCGCGCCGCGCTCCCCGCTTCAACAGTCCGTTGATAAGCAATTCCATCAGATGGACGCCGTATCGGGTGGCGTCGCCACCCGACGACATCGCGCCGCCGGATCCGGGAAGGAGAAAATGATTCATGCCGCCGACGCCGGCAACCGGGTCACGAAGGCAAGCAGCCACGCAGGAACCCAGGATCGTCGACAGGACCACGTCCGGATCATCGACGACCTTGTACTCCCCTTGTATGATGTGGACCCGCTTGGCGGCGGCCTCGCTCATTTAAGGGCTCCGAACACAGCCTCGATCGCAGCCTTCATCTTCTCGATGGTGAAGGGCTTCGCAAGAACGTTGTTGGCACCGAGCTGCGCCGCCTTCTGGACCAGTGCACGGTCGCCTTGCGCGGTGAGGATGATGAACGCGGCCTTCTTGGTGTTGGGATTGCTGCGAACCGCCTGCAGCAGTCCGAGACCGTCCATCTTCGGCATGTTGAAATCCGAGATCACCAGGTGATGCGGCTGCTCGTACATGATCTTCATTCCCTGCTCGCCGTCGCCGGCGGCAGTGATCTGCTTGAAGCCCAGCTGTGTCAGGGCATCGCTGAGCAGCAGGCGGCTGGTAACCTGATCGTCCACGATCAGAACTTTGATCTTTTCAGCGAGTGACATTATTCGGTACCTTCTTTCCGGGCGGCAGTTAGTTTGAGAATTTCCTCACCGATGGCGCCGAGCGGCAGCTGCTGCTCGACGGAGCCAATCTCCTGGGCGACACGCGGCATTCCGTAGACCACGCAGGTCTTCTCGTTCTGGCCGATAGTCCGGGCACCTGCCTTGCGCATCCTGAGCCGGCCCGATGCACCGGCGCGGCCCATCCCGGTGAGAATGACGCCGACGGCATTGCGCCCCGCCAGAGCCGCCACGGAATCGAACAGGACGTCGACCGAAGGCCTGTGACCGTTGACCGGTTCACGTTCCACCAGGCGGCAGGAGGGGGCGGAGGAATTGGCGACTTCGAGGTGCCGTTCGCCGCCAGGGGCGAGATAAATCCTGCCGATCTCCAATCGCGCTCCGTCGGTTGCCTCCTCAACCACAGGCGCGCAGAGGCGGTTCAGCCGCTCGGCAAAGCTCCTGGTGAAGGTCGGAGGCATGTGCTGGGTGATCACCGTGGGCGGACAGTTCTTCGGGAACTTCTGCAGCACCGCGATCAATGCCTCGACCCCACCGGTAGACGAGCCGATGGCGACGATCTTGCGGCCGACCCGGTATTCCGCGGCAGGAACGATGGCTTGCGCCGGCTGAGAAGCGTACCTGCGCAAGCCGGAACGAGCAGCAGCCTTGACCTTCTCGGCGAGATCCATGAAGGGGCGGATGTCGCCGGGAGCAGGTTTGCCGACGCAGTCGAACGCGCCGATCTCCAGGGCCGCCAGCGTCGCATTCGCTCCGTGGTGGGTCATCGTCGAAACCATGATGACCGGCATCGGTCTCAGCCGCATGATCTTCTCGAGGAATTCGAGGCCGTTCATGTTCGGCATCTCGATATCGAGCGTCACGACATCCGGATTAAGCTCCTTGATCGCTGCCCGCGCCTCCAGGGCATCACCTGCCTGACCGACCACATTGACCTCGGGATCGGCATTGAGGACAGCCGTGATGAGACCCCGCATAGTGGGCGAATCGTCGACGACGAGAACACGCGCCGGTGCGCTCATGCCCGCCTCCCCGTGCCCGCCCCGATATACCGGTAAGTGGTGATGCCGATGTTGTCGAAGTGGTTCTTGGCATCACCGGAGACCCGTTCGGAATGTCCGATGTAGAGATGGCCTCCCTCGGGAAGCAGGGCCGCGAACCGCGACCAGATCTTCATCTGGGTCGGCTCGTCGAAATAGATCACCACATTGCGGCAGAAGATCACGTCGAACTTGCCCTTGAAGGGCCATTGGGCCATCAGGTTGAGCTCGTTGAACGTGATGAGCTTCTTCAGCCGGTCATCCACCTGGAACTTGCGACGGCCAGCGACATCGACCTCACGGAAATACTGCTTCCGTATCGGCAGAGATACGGTCTCCAGCGCGTTCTCGTCGTAGACCCCGGCACGGGCCTGCGCGAGGATCTTGGGATCGATGTCGGTTGCCAGGATCTTGAAGTCGTAATCCGCCGCGTTCGGCAGCATGGACAGGACCGTCAGCGCGATGGAATAGGGTTCCTGCCCGTCGGAGCAGGCAGCGGACCATATGCGAACACGTCCGCCGGACTTCGCCCGGGCGATCAGGCCCGGAAGAACCTCGTCCCTCAGGTGCTCGAAATGGTGGTTCTCCCGGAAGAAGCGGGTGAAATTGGTGGTAAGGTGCGACAGCATCTCGCGGCGCGCTGCTGCGCCTTCCGGCGACCCCACCAGGGCGCAATATTCACGAAATCCCTTCAGGCCCAGGGCCCGGATGTGCTTGGAGAGCCTCGAATAGACGAGCGAGGCCTTGGAATCATTCAGGTAGATTCCCGCGTCCGAATAGATCATCGCGGCGATTTCCGTGAGGTCGCGGCGGGTCAGCGGATATTCGCCGCTGGCCATGATCTCATCCGGTGACTGCCGGGCATCGACTGCGCCCATGGGCATCATGCAGCTTCACTTTCCGTTTCGGGGAAAAGACTGTCGAGTTCGATCATGCAGATCATCCGCTTGTCGATCGCGAGTATCCCGCGGGCATACTGTTTCTCCAGGTCCGAAGAGACTTCCGGCACCGGCTGGATATTATCCTCGGTAATCGTAAGGATATCGGAAACGGCCTCGACCAGGAGACCGACGACACGACTGCTCCCCTGCGCGACGATGATGACGTGACGGGCCGAGGGTTCGGCCTCCTTCATCCCCAGCCTTGCCGACAGGTCCACGATCGGAAGCACCGCGCCGCGAAGGTTGATGACGCCCATCACATAGGGCGGTGCATGCGGCAACGGAGTAGCCTGCGTCCAGCCCCTTATCTCTCGCACCGACATGATGTTCACGCAGAACTCCTGATCGCCGATGCGAAACGCGATCAGTTCACGGCTTCCTTGGAATGTGTTTTTCACGGCATACGACATACACTTAACCCGTGGCGGCAAGCAGCATTTCCGGCTTGAGCGACTGGCCGCGCGAGGCCGCGACCACGGCATCGACGTCCAGAATGAGAGCGACGCAGCCATCGCCCAGGATAGTCGCTGCCGCGATCCCCGGAACATGGGTGTAGTTTGCCTCGAGCGACTTGATGACGACCTGGCGCTGCCCCTGGATTGCATCGACCATGAGGGCGCGCTGGCCACCGCCTTCCGACTCGACGAGAAGGGCCACACCCTCGACCGGGTTTGCCTGGCTGGACCGGAAGTTCAGGATGTGGCCGACATCGACCAGCGGGCAGAAGGAGTTGCGGATCGAGATAAGGCGCTGGTTCGCTCCGAAAGAATGGATGGAGGATGCCTCCGGCTGCAGCGTTTCGACGATCGCCGTCAGCGGGACGACCAGCGTCTGGCCCGCGACGGTCACCACCATCCCGTCGAGAACCGCAAGCGTCAGCGGCAGGCTCATCGTGAACGTGGAACCGTGACCCGGACGGGACGAGATCGAGATCCGTCCGCCGAGCGCCTGGATGGAACGCTTGACCACGTCCATGCCGACGCCGCGGCCGGAAATGTCGGAGATCTTGTCGGCGGTCGAGAACCCGGGAGCGAAGATCAGGTTGTCGATCTCCTCGTCGGTCAGGTTGGCATCGGCCGCGATCAGGTCGTTGTCGATCGCCTTCTGCCGAACCCGTTCGCGATTAATGCCGGCGCCGTCATCCACCAGTTCGATGACGATGCGGCCCGACCGGTGCTTTGCGGTCAGCTTGATCGTGCCTTCCCGATCCTTGCCGGCCGCCTCGCGCTTCTCGGGCGTCTCGATGCCGTGGTCCACGGCGTTGCGGATCATGTGGGTAAGCGGCTCGGCCAGCTTGTCGATGACCGTCTTGTCGACTTCCGTATTCTCGCCTTCGGTAACGAGGCGGATCGACTTGCCGACCATGTCGGCCACTTCGCGGACGATACGCGACATGCGCTGGAAGACCGGCTTCACCGGTTGCGCACGGATCGCCATGACCGAATCCTGGATCTCGCGCGTCAGCTGCTGCAGCTCTTCGAGACCCATGTTGATGGAGGAGGTGCCGGTCGTATCGTTCTCGATGACGCTCTGGGAGAGCATCGCCTGGTTGATGACGAGTTCGCCGACAAGGTTGATCAAGCGGTCGACGCGGTCGAGATCGACGCGGATGGTCTGGCCGGCGGCAGCAGCGGCAGCAGCATTCAGGGCAGCAGCGG
>JAEWKX010000324.1 GCA_023393575.1 Pseudomonadota bacterium | reverse complement strand
AAGAGCAGGATCTTCTCGCAGCCCTGCGCATGGAGGGCGTCGATCCTGGAGGCGATGGAAGGCTTGCCGTAGCGCATCGCCCAGTCCACGACGACGTTCGGCAGGTCCCTCAGCCGCTCGGCCATCAGCGTGCCCTGGTTGCGCGTGTAGGTGCGCAGATAGCTCTCGTTCAGGTCCTTGTTCCAGATCTCCTCGTAGGCCTTGCCGACCTTCTGCGGCCGCTTGGTCAGGACGATGCCGTAGAGGATCGGGTACCAGTAGAGCCGCGACCATTCTATCACCCGGCGGTCGGACAGGAACTCCGCCAGATAGCGGCGCATCGACCGGTAATCGGTGCCGTCGGGGGTGCCGAGGTTGACCAGAAGGACCCCGACCTTGCCGAATTTTACCGGAGGGTGGCCGGTGGGGATGTCGCTCGCAGTAACGTCCATTTCAAGCTTCCGATTGCTGTTCAGCGGCTCATGGGGCACCGCAAAAAAAGTTGGGCCCTATCTAGGAATAAAACACGGCCCGGGGAAGACCCCGGGCCGTGTTCCTGCTTGGGTTACCGATCGTCTCAGCGTGGAGGCAGCTGGAGTTGCTGGCCGATCTCCAGGACGTTCGGATTGCGCAGGTCGTTTTCCTCGGCGATCCTCTTCCATTGCTCGCCGTCGCCGTAGGTCGCCTCGGCGATCTTCCACAGCGAGTCGCCACGGACCACGGTGTAGGTCTTCGACGCCTCCGGAGCCGGGGCTGCGACCTGCGCGGAGGCGGTCGACGGGGCCGGCTCGGCAGGTGCCCGAGCGGGTGCCGCCGCAGTCGGAGCCTGTGCAGCGGGGGCGGACGCGGCCGGTGCCTGGTCCGTGGGGGCGGCGGGCGCCGCAGGTACCTGGGTGGCTGCGGGGGGCGGCGTGGTCGCCGGGGCCTCGGCGCCGGCCGAAAGATCGGTGATGCGGCCGTCCGTATAGGGCTTGTACGGGTTGTTGGCGCTCAGGTAGTCGGCGACCGCCTGCTCCAGGTTCGGGCCGAAGTCATAGGGATTGACGGCATTGGTGGCGAAGACCTTGTAGCCGTCGCCGCCGCCGCGCACGTAGTTGTTGGTCACGACCCCATAGGTCTTTTCCGGATCGAGCGGCACGAAGGCGTCGCCTTCCTTCACCTGCACATCGGAGATGCGCTCGCCGGCCGGCTTGGACGTGTCGAAGGAGTATTTCATCCCGGCGACCTGAGGGAAACGGCCGGCGACCTCCTCGATCTGGCCGGCGCCGTTCTCGAGGGCCTCGAGAAGATCCGAACCCTTCAACTGGAATGTGGCGATGGTGTTCTGGAACGGCAGGACGGTCAGGACCTCGCCCATCGTTACATCGCCCGCATCGATGGAGGCACGCAGACCGCCGCTGTTGGCAATCGAGATGGTAATGCCCTGGTCCTTGACGCGATCGAGCTGCGCGTCGGCCACGAGATTGCCCATCGAGCATTCTTCGACGCGGCAGACGTCGCGGTCGCCGACAATGACGTCCTGCGCGGAGCCGACGACCTTCTGCTTCAGCTCTTCCAGCGGCTTGCCGAGCTCTTCGACCTTTGCCGAATACCCGGCATCCGGCACGACGGAGGCGTCGAGCAGCTTCGGCGCACCTTTGGCGGACTTCACCACGCCGTCGTCATCGAAGACGACCTTCAGGTCGCCGAGGTATTTCGAATAGGCGTAGGCCTGCACGATCGGCACGTCGGTGCCGGCGGGATTCTTGACCAGCGTCGGATAGGGGCCGGCCGCCTTCTCGTCCGTGCTGGAGAGCAGGGTATGGCTGTGGCCACCGACGATGACGTCGATGCCATCGACGGCCGCGGCGATCTGCTTGTCCCGCTCGTAGCCGACATGCGAGAGGAGCACGATCTTGTTGATGCCCTGGCCCTGAAGCTCGGCGACGGCCTTCTTCAGGTATTCCACTTCGTCCTCGAAGCGGATCCGATCGCCCGGCGAGGAGGTTTCGTCCGTGTCGGTCGCGAGAACGGAGACCACGGCGACCTTCTGGCCGCCCATTTCCTTGACGATGTAAGGCTCGAACTTGCCGGCCACCGGGCTGCCCTCGGCGGCGATCGTATTGCCGGAAATGATCGGGAAGTCCGCGGCGTCGATGAACTTGAGAAGTTCTTCCGGGCCGTCGTCGAACTCGTGGTTGCCGATCGCCATGGCGTCGAAGCGGATGCCGTTCATGAAGTCGGCGATGGGGCCGCTCTTGAACATGCTGTAGAACAGCGAGCCCTGGAACTGGTCGCCGGCGTCGAGCACCAGGACGTTTGCATCCTGCAACTCACCGCGACGGGTGTCGATGGCGGTCTTCACGCGGGCGATGCCACCGAAGCACTCGTTCTTCGAGGCCTCTTCCGCGGAGCAGGTGGAATCGTATTTGTTGATCGCCTCGATGCGCGAATGGAGATCGTTGATGTGTAGGATATTGAGCTCGTAATCCGCCAATGCGCTGCCGGCAAGGAGGGCAATTGCCGAGGCCGTCATCAGCCCCAGTCTCAATGTCTTCATCATCGTCTCTCTCTCCTGTTGTCGCGTGCGAAACGGTGTCCGGCGCGTCCGATCCCATTGACCCATGATCAGCGGCGGGGTCATGTTTTCACCAAGGCAAGACGACTGCAAGGGGAAATGTGCAGCGCGGGATGGTCTCGGAAATGCCAGTCCGGAAACGAGAAAACCCCGCCTGAGCGGGGTTTTTGAAGCAGCTCCCGGACGATATGTCAGCCGCGGCGGGTCAGCGAGAACTGGGCGCCGCTGTCCTGCGTGCAGTTCAGCTGGCTCGGCGTCACCAGCGCGCAGTTGACGCGCGACTGGGTGTTGCGCACCAGCGAGGTCATGTTGATCTCGACGAGCGTGGGCGAGAGGCTGACATAGGTGCCGGAGGCGAGCAGCGTGTTGCTGTCGGTGGAGCGGGTGCTGAAGGTGCCGCCCTGGAAGGTGGAGACGATCCCGTTCGGATCGGCCCAGGCGCCTTCCACCCCCTGGGGCTGTGTCTGCTGCGGCGGAAGCCGCGGCGGGGCGGAGGAAACGCAGGCGGTCAGCGTGGCGGCAGCAATGAGCACGAGGCTCGTCTTCAATTTCATCGTCGGTGTCTCCCGCGGTACGGCCGAGGCCGAGGTTGTCCGGTCCTATTTATCGCACATGAGGGCGGTTGGCAGCCCCTTGTGACGGTTTCAACAGAGGAAATGTCCTGTTTTGTGACAGGCATTTCCCTGCTGAAGGCCGAAAAAGGGGCTTAGCGGACGAGGATGTTGCGGAACTGCCAGGGGTCGGAAGTATCGATGTCCTCGGGGAAGAGCCCGGGGCGTCCCTCCAGCGGCGTCCAGTCGGTGTAGTGGCCCTCTACGGGGCCGAGATAGGGCATCTGGACGTCAAGGCAGCGCTTGTAGTCCACCTCATCGGCCTCGACGATGCCGGCCCTGGGGTTCTCCAGCGCCCAGACCATGCCGGCCAGCACGGCGGAGGTCACCTGCATGCCGGTCGCGTTCTGATAAGGGGCGATGCGGCGGGTTTCCTCCAGCGACAGGCGCGAGCCGAACCAGTAGGCGTTCTTCTCGTGGCCGTAGAGCAGGACGCCCAATTCGTCGACGCCGTCCACCAGTTCATCCTCGTCGAGAACGTGCTGCACCGGCTGAGCCTTGCCGCCGTTGCCGAACATCTCGTGCAGCGAGAGCACTGCGTCGTTGCAGGGGTGGTAGGCGTAGTGGCAGGTCGGGCGGTAGGTGACGTCGTCATGCTTGTCGCGCACCGTGTAATAATCGGCGATCGAGATGGACTCGTTGTGGGTGACGAGGAAGCCGTATTGCGGGCCGGGCGTGGGGCACCAGCTGCGCACGCGGGTGTTGGCCCCCGCCTGCTCCAGGTAGATCGCCGCCTTGCAGCCCTTCTTGTGCTTCCTGGCGTTCTTCGGCATCCAGTTCTCATGGGTGCCCCAGCCGAGTTCGGCGGGCTGCAGGCCCTCCGCGACGAACCCTTCCACCGACCAGGTGTTCCAGAAGACGTCGAGCGGCTTCGGGTTCCTGGCGCGTTGCGTGTCGCGCTCGGCGATGTGGATTCCCTTGACGCCGACCTTCTTCATGAACTTCGCCCAACCTTCGCGGTCGTCGGCGGCAGGCTCCTCGGCGTCGAGGCCGGTATCTTTCGCAATGTTCACGAGCGCCTGCTTGACGAACCAGGAAACCATGCCCGGGTTGGCGCCGCAGGTGGAGACGGCGGTGGTGCCGCCGGGGTTCTTCGCCTTTTCGCGGCGCACCGTCTCGCGCAGCGCATAGTTGGTGCGTTCGGCGTTCTCCACCGACGTATCGAAATAGAAGCCCAGCCACGGTTCGATGACCGTGTCGACATAGAGCACGTCGAGCTTGCGGCAGAACTTCATCAGATCGAGCGAGCCGGTGTCCACCGACAGGTTGACGCAGAAGCCCTGGCCACCCTTGCCGTCGTCGAGCAGGGGCTTCAGGAGTTCCTTGTAGTTGTCCTTGGTTACGTATTCCTTGATATGCGTGACACCGTGCTTGCCAAGCAAATCCGCACCGTCATCCCGCGGGTCGATGACGACCATCCGGCTCTTGTCGAACTTGAAGTGGCGTTCGATCAGCGGCAGCGTGCCGCGGCCGATGGAGCCGAAGCCGATCATCACGATCGGGCCTGTGATCTCGCCATGCACCGGGTATTTCTGTTCAGACATGAATCTCTCCTTGGCCGCCTCGGCATCACGCCGCTGCGCCGTTTTCGGACAGCGAACGGATGGGAGCGCTCGATCGCGATTTCGGCGCTCTAGATCATAAATCCCCGTCACAATAAAGAGGTTGCGGCGGGGGTGAAGAAAACATCGTCCAGCACCTTGGCATCGGCTTCTTTCCGAGAGAACGAGGAGGCGCGACCAAAGGGCGGACGCCACCCGGCTTATCCACCCCAAGGAGGTCAGTCGGTTCGGTTCCGCCGCAGGTGATCGACCAATGCCCGCAGCTTGGGCGCCATGTTGCGACGGCTCGGGTAATAGAGATAGAAGCCGGGAAAGCGGGGACAGAATCCTTCCAGCAACGGCACCAGTTCGCCGCGGTCGATCGGAGCGCGAAAGCTCTCTTCCATGCCGAAGGTGATGCCGGCGCCCGCAACAGCGAGGCGGATCATCAATCGCATGTCCGTCGTCGTGATCTGGTCTCCGATCGCGACTGAAAATTCGTTGCCGTCCTCCGCAAACTCCCAGCGATAGGAAGCCATACCGGGGCCTTTCCGCCAGCCTATGGAACGGTGGGCTGGAAGATCGCGCGGATGGCGAGGTTTCCCGAAGCGGGCGATATAGCCGGGCGACGCGACGGCAATCTGACGCTGGTCGCCCGAGACCGGAACGGCGATCATATCCTGGGCGATCACCTCGCCGAGCCGGACGCCTGCGTCATAGCCCTCGGCCACAATGTCGAATTCTTCGTCCGTGACGGTGACGTGGATCTTCACGTCGCGGTTCTGCTCGGCAAACGAGGCGAGCAACGGTCCCGAGAGGAAGCTCTCGGCAATCGAAGAGACGGCGAGGTTCAACTGCCCCCGTGGGCTGTCGCGGAGGCTTCCGGCGGTCTCGATGGCGGCGCGCATCCCGGCGAGAGCGGGTGCTGCCTCGGTGTAAAGCCGTTCTCCCGCCTCCGTGAGCGACACGCTGCGAGTGGTGCGGTTGACCAGCGCGATCCCCATCGAGCCCTCGAGCTTTCTCATGGTCTGACTGACCGCTGCCCGGGTGACGCCGAGCCGGTCCGCCGTGGCGCGGAAGTTCTTCTCCTCCGCAACGGTGATGAAAACCGCCAAGGCGTTCAGATCCGGCATCATTGGTTAGTTCTCCTTACCAGTCGGGAAAGCTTCGGGTGGCTACAGATAACAATGATGCGGGCTTATCTCCCCTTCAAGCCCATGGTGGGCTGAACAGGAGATAGACGTGGAAAAAGTGGTTCTGATAACCGGTGCCTCCAGCGGTATCGGTGCAGGCATTGCCCGTGAGCTTGCCAATGCCGGTGCTACCCTGATGCTCGGCGCGCGCCGGACCGACCGGCTCGAGGCACTGGCGGAGGAGATCCGCAGGGCCGGCGGCAAGGTATCAATCCGCCGCCTGGACGTGACGGATCGCGCCGATGTGGTGGCTTTTGCGGAGGCGGCGCGATCGGAGTTCGGCCGGGTGGATGTCATCGTCAACAATGCCGGCATCATGCCGCTTTCGCCGATGGCATCCATGAAGATCGACGAGTGGGATCGGATGGTGGACGTCAACATCAAGGGCGTGCTGCATGGCATCGCAGCGGTTCTGCCCGAGATGACGGAGCGCGGCTCCGGTCACATCATCAACATAGCGTCGATCGGCGCGCTCCAGGTGGTTCCGACTGCCGCGGTCTATTGCGCCACCAAATACGCCGTTCGTGCGATTTCCGACGGGCTGCGGCAGGAGCGGGACGATATCCGCGTCACGTGCATCCATCCCGGGGTGGTGGAAAGCGAGCTTGCCTCCACGATCACCGATCCGACCGCGGCAGAAGCGATGAAGAGCTATCGCTCCATTGCCTTGCAGCCCGATGCGATCGGCCGGGCCGTCCGCTTCGCCATCGAGCAGCCGGAAGACGTGGACGTCAACGAGATCGTCGTGCGGCCGCTCCGCTCGCCCAATTAAGGAGACCGACATGGCACGGAAGCACGCTGTCGTCATCACCGCGGCGCTTGCGGGCGCGGCTCTCGACGCCGCAGGTGCGGAGGACCCTATGACCAATCAGGTTGAAACGGAGACCCATCCCTATCTCGGCATGTGGGTGACGGACGATAATCGTGTCCGTCACGAGCTCCTTCCGAACGGCCGCTATGACGAGGCTCGCGGCATGCGCGAAAGCGCCTACCAGGGCCGCTATGTCGTCACCGGCAACCACATCGACTACCGGGACGATACCGGCTTCACCGCCGACGGCGAGTTCATCGACAATGACACGCTGCACCACGCGGGTATGATCCTGCGGAGAGTGCGCTAGTCGCTGCCGACGAGTTCGGCGGGAACCAATCCCCGCAGTGCGTTGCCGACGAAGAGCCGGCGGTACGCGAGAGCCGCCGGCTTCAGTATTTCCGCGCGGGCCTTGCCTTCGCGGATCAGCTCAGCGCGCAGGATACCCGGCAAGAGCCCGCTCGAGATGGCCGGCGTGAGGAGCATCCCGTCCTCGCCCTCGACGAAGAGGTTGGTGATCGTGCCCTCGCAGACTTCACCGCGCTCGTTGAGCAGAAGCACCTCGTCGGCGTCGTCCCCTGCGAACTCTGCGCGGGCGGCGTCATGGAGATCCCGCCGGGTCGTCTTGTGGCGGAGGAAGGCGTCGGCGGACGACAAGTTTTGCGCGGCGATGCGCAGGCGCCAGACCTTGCCTTCCGCCTCCGGCCGGAAGGGGGCCGTGGTGACTTCGGTCTTGCCGCGATAGCTCACCGACAGGCGAACCCGCAGCGGCTGATCGCCACCGACAGCAAGCTTGAGGGCCATGGCGGGATCCGCAGGCGGGAGGAAGCCGAGCGCATCGATGGATCGGTTCAGACGGCGCAGGTGCTGGTCGAGGCGCAGGAAGCCTGCTTCCGGCTCCCAGCGCAGGGTTTCGATCAGCGCGAGATCTCCTGACTGCCGACTGCGAACTGCGCTTTTAGAAGACATTCCCGATATTCCGCCTCGGCCGTCGAATCGAACACGATCCCCCCGCCGACATTGAAGACGGCTTGGCCGCCGTTGAAAAGGGTGAGCGTGCGGATGGCGACGGAAAACTGCATCGGGCCTGCCGGATCGCACCAGCCGATGGCGCCGCAATAGACGTCCCGCGGTCCCGCTTCCAGGTCGTGGAGGATCTTCATCGCCCACATCTTCGGTGCGCCGGTGATGGAGCCACAGGGGAAAAGTGCGGCCATGATCTCGGGCAGGCCGATCTCCGGCCGGAGCTTCGCGCGCACATGGCTCACCATCTGGT
>JAEWKX010000322.1 GCA_023393575.1 Pseudomonadota bacterium | reverse complement strand
CTGCAGGGCCGCGACCGTGGATGCAGACAGCAGGGTGAAGAACAGCACCCTGAGAAAACCGGGCTTGAGTCCTATGGTGCGGGCGTGGTTCTCGTCGAAGAAGGCGACCATCAGGTCCTTCCACTTGAGTGCAAGAATGACGAGGCTGATGCCGCCGATGAGGACGAGCTGCAGCGTATCGCCGGGCGTGATTGCCAGAATATTCCCGAGCACGATGGTCTGGATGTTCACCGAAGTGGGCGACAGCGAGACCATGAAGAGACCGAGCCCGAAGAAGGAGGTGAAGATCAGGCCGATGATGGCATCCTCCTTCAGGCGTGTACGCTGGTTGAGGAAGAGCATCGCGCCCGCAGCAAGTCCGCCGGAGACGAAGGCGCCCAGTGCGAAGGGCAGGCCGAGCATGTAGGCGCCGGCGACGCCCGGCACGATGGAATGGGAAAGGGCGTCGCCGATCAGCGACCAGCCCTTCAGCATCAGGTAGGCGGAGAGGAAACCGCAGACACCGCCTACCAGCGCGCTCACCAAGATGGCGTTGCGCATGTAATCATAGGCGAAGGGTTCAAGAAGCGTCTGGAGCATCGTCCGGCGCCTTCTGCCTCTGCTGCCGGTCTCCGTAAAGGACGAAGGGCCGCTCGTCGTCGCTGATTACCTTCAGGTGCCGTGGGTCCGCAGCGTCGTGCAGATCGGTTCCGCTCAGGATGAAATGGCGCAGCACGCCGCCGAAGGCTGTCTCCAGATTGGCCTCCGTGAACGTATCCTCCGTCCTGCCATAGGCGAGGACGGTGCCCTTGACGAAGACGGTCCGGTCGCAGAAATCCGGAACGCTGCCGAGATTATGGGTGGAGACCAGCATCACCCGGCCTTCTTCGCGCAGGCTCTTCAGGAGTTCGATGATCTGCTCTTCGGTGGTGACGTCGACGCCGGTGAAGGGCTCGTCGAGCAGGATGACCTGGCCCTCCTGGGCGAGCGCGCGGGCGAGGAATACCCGCTTGCGCTGCCCGCCGGAAAGCTCGCCGATCTGGCGCTTGCGGTAGTCCAGCATGTTCACCCGCTGCAGGGCCTCGGTCACCATGTCGTGGTCGCGGCGGGAGGGGATGCGCAGGAAATTCATGTGGCCGTAGCGCCCCATCATCACCACGTCCTCGACCAGGACGGGGAAATCCCAGTCTACCTCCTCCGCCTGGGGAACGTAGGCGACGAGGTTTCTCCGCAGCGCATCGCGGGCCGGCATTCCGAGGATCTCGACCGATCCTTCGGCCAGTGGCACGAAGCCCATGACCGCCTTGAAGATGGTCGATTTGCCGGCGCCGTTGACGCCGACGAGGGCGGTGATCGTTCCCTTGGGAACCGTAAAGCTCGCGCGTCGCAGCGCCGTCAGGCCGTTGCGGTAGGCCACCGTGATGTTGTCGACGAGAAGGCCGGCGGGTGCAGGCTTCACCTTGCCCATCATCATGAGGCGAGACCCTTCGCGATCGTGTCGACGGTCACCGTCAGGAGATCGAGATAGGTGGGAACCGGGCCGTCCTGCTCACTGAGGGAATCGACGTAAAGCACCCCGCCATAGGTTGCTCCGGTCTCCCGCGCCACCTGCTCGGCGGGATCCGGCGAAACCGTGCTTTCGCTGAAGATCACCTTGATATCATGCTGGCGCATGGCATCGATCACGGCGCGAACCTGCTGCGGCGTTCCCTGGCTGTCGGCATTGACGGGCCAGAGGTAGAGTTCCCTCAGTCCGAAATCGTGGGCGAGGTAGGAGAAGGCGCCCTCGCTCGTGACGAGCCAGCGTTCCTCCTCCGGGAGGGCGGCAAGCCGGTCGCGGATCGGCTGCACGGCTGCCTTCAGCCTGTCGGTATAGGTCTTTGCATTGGCTGCATAGGTCTCTGCGTTGGCGGGATCGACGTCGCTCAAGCCCCTGCGGATGTTTTCCACGTAGATGACGGCATTGTCGAGCGACATCCAGGCATGCGGGTTCGGCTTGCCTTCATATGCCCCGCCGGCGATCGCCATGGGCTCGACGCCGTCGGTCACCGTCACGCTTGGGATGTCGCCCAGATTGGCAAGGAACCTCTCGAACCAGAGTTCCAGGTTGAACCCGTTGCGCAGGACAAGGTCGGCGTCGCGTGCCCGCAGAAGATCCCGCGGTGTCGGCTGGTAATTGTGGATCTCCGCCCCCGGCTTGGTGATGCTTTCGATGTCGGCTGCATCGCCAGCCACGTTCCTGGCCATGTCGGCGATGACCGTGAAGGTGGTAACCACCTTCACCCTTTCCTGGGCGGCAGCTTCCCCGCAGAGGGGGAGGATGGCGGCGAGGAAAATTGCGATTTTCGAATTGAAGCTCACGGAATCAAAATGCCTTTTCAGGTGAGACTGGAATGCCAGCCTACCGAAAAATTTCCGACTGTCAACGCTATTGCAAATCAATTGCAATGTAAGGAAAAATTGGGAGCTTAAATCATCGTAAAGGAGAATGCGGGATAACGGGTTCCGTCATCCATCGAGTCCTGCGTTAAAGTGGAGTGCACATGCCGGAGTTCGGCGCGTGAAAGGGTTCAGGTTCCGACTTCCGCGGACATTCCTGTTCATCATCGGCGGCGTGACCGTTCTCGGCGGGGGGAGCGGGGTTGCTGCGGTTGTCATCGGCGCCGACAAGCTGCTCGGCCCTTCCTATTCCGACGTGAACGGGCTTGGATGCACGACTGTCGAGACAGTCGTGATCAGGAAGGCGGACCGTTATTGGATCCGCAAATACGTGACGACTGACGAGCCCGCTGATGGGCCGGCTCGTCTGAGGACGGCGCTCCGGGTGGCGCGCAAGGTCCAGCAGGCGGAACATTCAGACCTCGTGCAGGTGACCGTCCTCGACAAGGCCGGCCCGACGGAACGGGCGCGCATGCGCGGGCGGGCGATCGGAGCACAAGTGGTTTATATCCCCGACCTCGCCAAGGTTCCGGAGGGTACGGCGGTCCAACCCGTCAGCGCCTATTATGTAGAGGGCTCAGCCAGCGCGGCCGGCGAGTTCTGGGGAATGCGGATCGATATTCCCAGAGAGGATTCGCAGGCGCTCTCCGCGGCACTGACCGATGACGCCGATTGTGCCGAGCCGGTCGTTGAAGGACAGGAGGCGCACGGCGCTTCCGGCGGGCATGGCAACGGTGCAGCCCACGGAAAGGCCGCCGGCCACGGAGAAGCTGCCGATCAAGACGACGCCCACGGAGGCGGACATGGGTCGCCGGCCGCCCATGACGATCGAACGCCCCTTGCGGAACAGCAGTCCAAGGAGACATTCGGTCTGCTCGCCTCCCTGATGGGAATGGTCGGCCTCGGTGGTGAACCGGCTGCCGATACGCTCGGCACGCGATCCGCCACCGGCGATGATCTTCCGCCCGACGATCACGCGGAGCCCGGCGAGGCGGTGACGGAGCGCGACGGAGAAACCGTTCGCCGCGCCGACGCCGCTCCGCAGGGCGCGCATACCGAAGAGGCGGCCGGGGAAAAGGGCTGGTTCGACAGCGTCAAGGGCATGGTCGGGCTGGGAGAGCGCGCAGACGCGCCTGAGGCAAAGACCGAATTGCCAGGCGCCGGCGCGGAGGCCAGCCGGCTTCCAGTCGAAACCGGACCGGAACACGGCGCGGGGAAGGATCAAGCCGTGCCAGCCACGTCCGAGCCGGATGATCACGGAGCGGCATGGCTGGCCAAGATGCGTGCCCAGCCCCTGACGCCGGAAGGCAGTGCCACACCGCCCGCGGAGGAACGCGCGGTGCGTGGCCGGAACGAAGGAACAGATGCTGCGCACAAGCCCGCAGAGGAAGCCGGATCCGGCGGATCGGCCGTGCATGCGGAGGCCTCGCAGGCTGTGGTGGCCGCCGAGGACGACGATCCGGAGAAGCACCGAAGAAAGCCGGTCCCCGTCGAGACACACTGAAAAGACGCGGAAAAGATCGGAGAAGGCGGCTCGATGCCGCCTTCTCTTTTTGGTCAGCCGGCCTTGTTTCTCTGCGCCGGGAAGAGAATCACGTCGCGGATGGACGGCGCGTCAGTCAGAAGCATGATCAGACGGTCGACGCCGATGCCGAGGCCGCCGGCAGGCGGCATCCCCTGGTCGATCGCGTCGAGGAACTCTTCGTCCAGCTGCTTGTCCCTCTCGCCGCGCGCATGCGCCTGTTCCAGCTGCTCGACCATGCGGGCGCGCTGCTCTTCCGGATCGTTGAGTTCGGAAAAGGCGTTGCCGATCTCCCAGGTGTTGCAGTAGGTCTCGAAGCGTTCGACGAGCCGCGGCTCGCCCGGTACCTCCTTGGCGAAGGGAGAGATGTCCTTCGGAAAATGCGTCACATGCGCCGGCTGGATCAGCGTCGCCTCGACCTTCTCTTCGAAGATGAAGGCTAGGCACTCGCACCAGGTCCAGTCCTTCTCCACCTCGCAGCCGGCGGCCTTGGCCGCGGCGCGGGCTTCCTCGTCGGTCTCGATGGCGAGGAAGTCGATGCCGGTGACTTCCTTGACCGCGTCCGGCATGGGGACACGGCGGAAGGGACCCTTGAAGGAGAGTTCCTTGTCGCCGTACCTGAACTCCGTGGACCCGTGGATGGTCATGGCAAGCCGCGCGAACAGGCGCTCGACCAGCTCCATCATGTCTTCGTAATCCGCGTAAGCCCAGTAGCACTCCATCATGGTGAACTCGGGATTGTGCCGGGTGGAGACGCCTTCGTTGCGGAAGTTTCGGTTTACCTCGAAGACCTTGTCGGTCAGCCCGGAAACCAGCGTGCGCTTGAGGAACAGTTCCGGCGCGATGCGCAGGTACATGTCGAGCTTCAGCGTGTTGTGGTGAGTCTTGAAGGGCTCGGCCGTCGCGCCGCCGTAGATCGACTGCAGCATCGGCGTTTCGACCTCCATGAATCCGTCGTCCTCCATGAAGCGACGGATTCCGGACAGGATCCGGCTGCGCTGCTGGAAGCGGAGCTTGGATTCCTCATTCGAAAGAATGTCGAGATGGCGCTTGCGGTAGCGCAGCTCGATGTCGGCCAGACCATGGTACTTCTCCGGCATCGGCAGGAGAGACTTGGTCAGCATGGTGATCTCTTGCGCGTTGATCGTCAGCTCGCCGCGCTTGGTGCGGCGCACGACGCCCGTCACGCCGATGATGTCGCCGAGATCGATCATCGGCAGCAGGTCGCGCGCTTCTTCAGGCGTGGTATCCTTGTGGCTGAAGATCTGGATCTTGCCGGAGGCGTCGCGCAGGTCGATGAACATGCCGGAGTTACGCATCGAGTAGACGCGGCCGGCCACCGTCACGGTGTCCTGCGTCTCGACGTCCGCCTCGAGGTTCTCGTATTTCTCCGCGATATCGGCGTTCGTCATCGTCCGGTGGAAATGCGCCGGATAGACATCGCCGATCTTCTCGCGCAAGAGCTTCAGCTTCTGGGCGCGGACTTCCGTTGCGTCGGAGGAGAGGGCGGTTTCGCTCTGGTTATCGGCCATTCTGCGGGACCTTTCTTGCTTATTGGGAGCCGAGCGTGGAAGCCACCACGGTGGCGGCAACCTTCAGGCGCTGACGCACGACCGAGCGGCCGAGAAGGGCCATGGAATCGAACAGCGGCAGCGACCGCGCCGAGCCTGACATCGCCACGAAGAGCGGGGGGGTGACGACGCGCAACTTCTTGCCCAGCTTGTCGGCGACGGCACGCAGTTCCTGGTCGATCGCCTCGACATTCCACTCCACCAGCTTCTCCAGGTCGGCCTGGACGGTGTTGATGATCTCCAGCGTTTCCGCCGGGCTGGTCTTGAGGCCGGAGAAGGAGGCCGGCGTCAACCCGACATCATTCGCCAGCAGGAAGCCTGCGAGCTGCGGCAGTTCGCCGAGCTTGGAGATGCGGCTCTGGGACAGCTTCAGGCCCTCGGTCAGGCGCGCGTTCTCCGATGCCCACTCCAGGGTGCGCGCGATGAAATCGTCCGGTGTCAGCTTTTCGCGGATCCAGCGGCCGTTCAACCAGTCGAGCTTCTGTATGTCGAAGATCGCTCCGGCCTTGGAGAGGTTGTCCGGATCGAACTTCTCCGCCAATTCCTCCATCGTCAGCAGTTCTTCGCCTTCGGCGATCTGGATGAAGAACAGGCCGAGGAAGTTCATCAGCGCTTCCGGCAGGTAGCCGAGCGCAGAATAGTAGGAGATCGAGGTCGGGTTCTTGCGCTTCGACAGCTTGGACTTGTCGGCATTGCGCATCAGCGAAAGATGCATCCAGACCGGCTCGTCCCAGCCGAAATAGCGGTAGAGCAGGATGTGCTTCGGCACGGAGGCCAGCCATTCCTCGCCGCGCGCCACATGGGTGATCTTCATCAGATGGTCGTCGATGACATTCGCCATGTGGTAGGTCGGCATGCCGTCGGCCTTGATCAGGACCTGCATGTCGACCGAATCCCACGGAATCGACACGTCGCCGTAGACGCCGTCGTGGAAGTCGCAGGAGCCTTCCGTCGGGATCTTCATGCGCACGACGGAGGCTTCGCCTGCCTTCATTCGGGCGGTGACCTCTTCGGCCTTCAGGTTGAGGCAAAGGCCGTCATACTTCGGCGGCTTGCCGGCCGCACGCTGTGCCTCGCGCATCTGCTCCAGCCGCTCCGGCGTGCAGAAGCAGCGGAAGGCGTGGCCCTTGTCCAGCAGTTCCTGCGCATAAGGCCCATACATCTCCTTGCGGTCGGACTGGCGGTAGGGGCCGAACGGGCCGCCGACATCGGGGCCTTCCGACCAGGTGAGGCCGGCCCATTTCAGGGCGTCGAGAACCTTCTGTTCGAATTCAGGCGTCGAGCGCGTCGCGTCGGTATCCTCGATGCGCAGGATGAATTCGCCACCCATTTTTTTGGCGAAGAGGTAGTTGAACAGGGCGATGTAGACGGTGCCGACATGCGGCTCGCCGGTGGGCGAGGGGGCGATGCGGACGCGGGGGCCGGTAGTGCTCATGAACAATGCTCGATTTGGCGCCTGACGGGCGCGGGACCTGCGTGTCTCGGGATTGCTGGCCTTAGCGCATATTCAGCGCCGAGCGTCAAGACTTCAGGGGGGGCTACCCCACCGGCCAGACCCAGAGCAGCGCCGGTACGCTCACGAGCACGATGATGACGGAGAGCGGCAGGCCGAGGCGGGGATAGTCGCTGAACTTATAGCCGCCCGGCCCCATCACCAGCGTGTTGCACTGGTGGCCCACGGGGGTGAGGAAGTCGCAGCCGGCACCGATGGCCACGGCCATCAGGAAGGCCTCGGGCCGGTAGCTGAGCGTCGTCGCGAAGCTCGCGGCTATCGGGCCCATGACCAGCACGGTGGCGGCATTGTTGAGGAACGGGGTCACGGCCATGGCCGTCAGCAGGATCATTGCGAGAGCAGCATAGGCGGGCATGCCGCCGGCTATCTCCCCCAGCCAGGCGGCAATCAGCTCGCTTGCCCCCGAGGTGCGCAGGGTGTCGGAAACGGGGATCAGCGCTGCCAGCATGACCAGAATGGGTCCGTCCACCGCCTTGTAGACATCGATGAGCGGAATGGCGCGGAAGATCGCCATGCCGAGGGCAGCCGCGAAGAACGCCACCGCGACCGGCGCCCAGCCGAAGGCCGTGGCGATCATGGCGGCGGCCAGAATGACGAGCGGGATGAAGGCCCGGCGCTGGGTTCCGAGCATGATCTCTCGCTGGGCGAGCGGGAGCAGGTCGAAATCCTGCATCACGCCCGGAAGCGCGTTGCGGTTGCCTTGCAATACGATAACGTCGCCTGCCGCCAAAGTCAGGTCCCTCAGGCGTTCGCTCAGGCGCTGACCGCGGCGGCTGACGGCGAGCAGGTTGACGCCGCGGGTGTAGGACAATGCGAGTTCACGGGCCGAAAGTCCCGACAGCGGCGATTCCCGCGAAATGATCGCTTCGATCGAAACAAGGTCGTCCCGCTGCTGTCCCTTGCCCTTGAGCGGCTTGCCCGAGAGCTGCAGCTTCGCGTTGGAAACGACGCGGTCGATGGCGGCGGAACGGCCCTCCAGTATGAGGGTATCG
>JAEWKX010000245.1 GCA_023393575.1 Pseudomonadota bacterium | reverse complement strand
ACCGGGGGCTTGAACGGGGTATCCCCGCATATCCCCCGCCTCCGATACCAAATTCCGCGCCGACGACGGAGTTTTCCCGGACAAGATCATATTGATGCCGCGATTGCCGCTTTCCTCGAAAGGACTGGCGGGCGGTATACATTCTACGATCGGCAACTCCTTAAAATGCCATCGAAGCTGGAAGATCACCGTTCATCATAAACCTCTTGGTAACGCTGTTGGCCTAGTTTGCTGGCAACGGTTCGTGGCGGGGGCGCGTCCGGAAGGCGAATTGTTTATGCGAGCGATGAGTGCGGTAGTGTCGAAAGCAGTATTCTCCACCTCCTTTTCCGATCGGCAGGGAAGGCTCCCTGAGCTGCTCGCCGGATTCTTCCTCGTTCTTGCGCTCGCGGTGATGCTGCCGGCCGCGCAGGCCAGCGCCGGACCGAAATACGCCGGCATCGTGGTCGACGCCAACACGGGCAAGGTCCTCTACAGCGAAGATCCGGACGGGCTGCGATACCCGGCGTCTCTCACGAAGATGATGACGCTTTACCTGACATTCGAGGCGCTGGAAGCGGGGCGTATTCGTCTCGATTCCAAGGTTCCGGTCTCGAAGAATGCAGCAGCCGAGCCGCCTTCGAAGCTCGGCGTCGGCGCCGGTGGAAGCCTGACGGTCGAGCAGGCCATCAAGGCACTCGTCACCCGCTCGGCAAACGACGTTGCCACGGCTCTCGGTGAATTCCTGGGTGGATCCGAATCCCGCTTCGCACAGATAATGACGAGCAAGGCGCACGCCTTGGGCATGACCCGCACCACCTACCGCAATGCGCATGGTCTGCCGAACACCGCCCAGATGACCACCGCGCGCGACCAGGCGCGCCTCGGAATGGCGCTCCGCCAGCACTTCCCGCAGTACTATGGCTACTTCTCGACGCGCAGCTTCAAGTTCGGCAAGCAGACCATCGGCAACCACAACCGCCTGCTGGGCTCGGTCGAGGGCGTCGACGGCATCAAGACCGGCTATATCCGTGCCGCCGGCTTCAACCTCGTGACGTCCCTGCAGAAGGACGGCCGCTCGCTCGTCGGCGTCGTCATCGGCGGCCGCACGGGAGCAAGCCGGGACGCGCAAATGCGCAAGCTGGTTGCCCAGTATCTCCCGAAAGCCTCTCGCGGCGGCAAGGGCGGCGCATTGATCGCGCAGGCCCCGTCGGCCCCGGTCGGCGATGCGGTTGCTGCCGCCGATCGCCTGGCGGCATTCGACCTGCCGAACAGCGGCCCGGTTCCGCAAGCACGATACGACGAGCAGCAGGTTGCCTCCGCCTATGCGTCGCCTTCGGCAACGAAGCGTTCCGGTGATGCAATGAAGGCGCTGGCAGCAGTAGCTACGCCCGTTCCGGCACCGGAATTCGTTCCGAGCGAGGACGTCGCCGTTACGGAACAGGGCGACACGTCCGGCGAGGTCGATGTCGTCACCACGGCGTCGACGACACGTGCCGTGCCGGAAGAAGCCATATCCGGCTGGGTGATCCAGGTTGGCGTATCGCCGAACGAGAAAATGGCTACCGAACTCCTGCATAAGGCGCAGGACAGAGGCGGAAAGGTATTGCGTTCCGCCAAACCCTTTACTGTTGCCGTCAACGCAAATGGTGAACAGCTCTACCGGGCCCGTTTCGGTGGATTCGGCGACCAGAAGGCGGCGGTGAATACCTGCAACGCGCTCAAGAAGCAGGGCGTCAACTGCTGGGCTTCCCAACAGTGACGCCGACGACCGGGCCGACAACCGGCAAGTGACCGCATAATATCCGGTGCCGCTTCCGGGCGGCGCCATCCATGGGGGAAGCCCCGCGTCAACCTCGATTTTGTATTGTGTACGAGGCCAAAGATGACGGTTTACGAAAGCAGCGCCAACTCACCATTTGCGCCGGGCCGCCGGGCCAGGCCACGGGGTGCCGCGCTCCATCCGCTGCACGAGGCCGCCATGCGGCTGGCGGGTGCGGGCCTGTCAAAGTCCAAGGACCGGACGCGCGATCTCGTAGCCCTGCTCCTCAGCCACGGCGCCCGGGCATGGCGGCATTCGCAGCCGGAGGTGAGCATCCATCTGCATATCGGCCCGCATGCCGGACGCTCGCCGGTCCGCATACGGCTTCGCTGAAGCGCTCATAGCAGCCCGAGTTCCGCCAGTTCGCGGCGCAGATCCTCGGGCATCGCCGTCAGTTCCGCACCCATACCCGCCAGATCACGCGGTGCCTCTTCAGCCTTGAGGTAACGCCAGCCCTGGAACGGCCGTTTGGGCTGCGGTGCGGTCTCGATCACCTCGGGTCCCAGCACCAGTTCGCAGCGCGATATGCCGTCCGCGCCCGTAATGCAGCGCAGGTCAAGAAGGCGCTGCCGCGCCATCACCTGGCCTTTGATCACCCAGTAGAGCGAACCGCCGTCCAGAAGTTCATCGCCCCGCTTCGGGACCATGCGGGTGGTATGGACAGAATGCGGCTCCATGCCGGCAGCCAATGCCATCATCGACCGCTCGCCGACCCAGTCCTTCAAATCCTGAAGCGAGTCGGCACCCACGCAGAGTTTTATCAGATGCAACGCCATGCCATGCATCAATTCCGAAAGACGGCGAAGGTCAAGCCGCGATCGGCGCCGAGCAGCATTCCCGGTCAACACTCCACCACATTTACGGCAAGGCCACCGGTGGAAGTCTCCTTATACTTCTCGCTCATGTCGTTGCCGGTCTGGCGCATCGTTTCGATGCAGGCGTCCAGCGGCACGAAATGCCTGCCGTCGCCCCTGATAGCGAGAGAAGCAGCGGTGACCGACTTGACGGCGCCCAGGGCATTCCGCTCTATGCAGGGAACCTGTACAAGTCCTCCCACCGGATCGCAGGTCATCCCGAGATGATGCTCGAGGGCAATCTCCGCGGCATTCTCGATCTGCTCCGGAAAACCGCCCATTACCGCCGCAAGCCCCGCCGCCGCCATTGCCGCTGCAGAACCCACTTCCCCCTGGCAACCCACCTCCGCTCCCGAGATGGAGGCATTGTGCTTGATGATGCCTCCGATCGCCGCAGCCGTCAGCAGGAACTCCCGGATATCCTGCTGCGTCGCATCCTCATGGAAATGCAGGAAGTAACGGATGGTCGCGGGTATCACCCCGGCCGCACCGTTCGTCGGGGCCGTCACCACCCGTCCCCCGGCAGCATTCTCTTCGTTGACCGCCATGGCATAGACGCTCAGCCAGTCGTTGGCGAGCAAGGGATTGAGGCGGTTGCTTCGCCATTCCTCGTTCAGCTTGTCGTGTATCGCGCGAGCCCGCCGCCGCACATTGAGCCCTCCGGGCATGACGCCATCGACCCGCAGCCCGCGATCGATGCAGTTGTTCATCGCTTCCCAGATCCGGTCGAGGCCTGCATCAAGCTCATCCGCAGGCAGTTGCGTCTCTTCGTTCGCGCGCTTCATCTGGGCGATGCTGAGGCCCGAACTGCGCGCCATCGCCAGCATTTCCTGTGCCGTACCGAAAGGATAAGGGACATGAGGGCCGGAAGACTTGCCCTTCCCTGCACGTAAAGCCTGAAGCTCGGTATCGGTAACGACGAAACCACCACCGATCGAGTAGTCCACGCGCTTCAAGAGAAGACGCCCATCGGGCTCGAACGCAGAAAAGGTCATGCCGTTTGCATGGCCGGGCAAGGGCTGCTTCTTGTCGAAGATCAGATCGGTCTTCGGTTGAAAAGCATAGGGAGGGTGGCCCGGCGGCCTCACGATCCCGCTCTGCTCTACCGCCGCGATGATCTGGTCCATCCGGTCGGGATCCACCGTATGCGGCTCTT
>JAEWKX010000223.1 GCA_023393575.1 Pseudomonadota bacterium | reverse complement strand
CGCCTCTGCCCGGGGCCCGACATAAAGGATGGTAGCGAAGGCGGCCCGGCCGCCAAGGGTGGCGGCCTGCGAGCCGAGAACATCGATCTCTCCATCGAAACGCACGGCTGCGGCATGCAGCAGCCGGCCGCCGCGCCGGACACGCCAGCGGTCGCGGAAGAGCCCATGGCACAACCGCTCCCCCATGGCCTGTCTGCCCATGAGGACCGCTTCAACACCGAGAAATTCCGACGTCTCGTGAAGATCGACCTCCAGTCGGCGGTCGAGCGCCGAACGGTCGAAGAGGATGGTTTCCTGGGGCAGCCAGTGAAGGGTCGCCTCCCGGCCGACGGTGATCCGCGTCGTCACGGAGGCCGTATCGGCCGAAGCCTTGTAGACCTTCTCGTTCGCCTGCGTCGTCACGGTGAGCCGGGTGGAAGCAGAGGCGGCGACGGACCATTCGATCACGTCGCCGCCCGTCAGTCCCCCTGACGGATTGATGAGGATCGCCTCCATATCAGGCGAAAATGTCTGCGGAAGGCGAATCTTTGCGCAGCCCTCCTGGTAGAACTCGGCAAGGCGCGTGCGTCCGCCGAGCGGCTTGGCTACAAGGCGTCCCTGACCCCTTGCCCGCTGCGGCGCAGATCGTTCGGCTGGCTGCTGCACGTTGTCCCCTGCGCTCCTGCATTCACGTCACAGTCGGAAGCAACAGCCGTGCCAGTCTTGACCACCGCCGGAGAGGCCTCCGCGACGACATTCGCCTTGTCCGCCTTCAGGAAGAATTCCCACATCCGCGGCGCAGGATCAACAGACGGATCGAAGGACGGCGTCCTGGCTGCCGACGAGACCTCTACGATCCGGGCCCGAGAGGTTGCGGAAGACGCAGCCGCCATCACCCCTTCGGCAGGAGCCGTTTTCGGCCAGGCATGCGTGCCGTTGGCGTAGGAATAGGCGGCGATCCGTGCGCCTGCCTTGCAGGTATCGTAAAGCCGCTGCGTCACATCGCCTGCCGTGCGGGTGACGGCATCGCCCGTGCAGCCGTTCAACTCGCTCCAGCGCTGCAGGGCGGTCTTGAAACCGTAC
This sequence comes from Pseudomonadota bacterium, assembly GCA_023393575.1. GTDB lineage: Bacteria > Pseudomonadota > Alphaproteobacteria > Rhizobiales > Rhizobiaceae > Neorhizobium. The sequence continues at coordinate 6,475 of JAEWKX010000223.1, read as the reverse complement.
TGCCAATAGGGCTTGCCGCCTCCGGCATAGGGATTGGCATCGTCCTTCTCCCCCGCAAAGGCGATGATCGACATCGGCCGCGCCGGGGCGCAGGTGGTGGCGTCCGGCTTCCACTGGCCCTCCCTCTCGACGGGAGTGCCGGCCCGCAGCGAATGAACGAAGCCCGCCGCCGCGAAATCGTCGCGACCGCTGCAGATATACTGCGACAGCATGCGTCCGCCGCCCGAATAGCCGGAGGCATAGATGCGGGCACGGTCGACGCAGGCGGTTTCTTCGATGGTCTTGACGGCCGCACCGATGAAGGCAACCTCGTCCAGACCGCCCTCCTGCGTCGTCACCAGCGGGACGTTCCAGGCATACGTACCCTGGAAGGCGCCGGCAAGGCTGCCCTGGAGCGCAACCACGATGAAGCCTTCCTTCTCGGCCACCTTGTCCCAGGAACTGCGCTTGAGCTGCCCGACGGGGTTGCTGTGGCTGCCGTGGAAATCGAAGACGACCGGAACTTTCTTGTCTCCTCCATAGGAGGAAGGAACGAAGTAGACGCCGGAACGGACGGCGTCGTCGGACTGGATGCTGAATGCATGCCGTCCGGGCTGGATCGGCTGTCCGCAGCCATCGGCGAACGCAGCGCTCGCGCCCAGAAAAAACGCTCCTGCGGCAATCAGCCTGGCAAGAGCGGCAGAACCGGAAAAACCATCAATGCATGCAAATGCCATCAAGCGCCTCGCTAGCGGGGTGCAGGGTTGTTCACTCTCTGCGGCCTGTTGGATAACTGCTGCGGTGATAGCATTTATTAGAAAACGTTGAAACGATTTAAGCGAATGGAAGCTATGCGAATATTCACCCCTCAACAGTAAGATGCCGCCTTGCTTCCGCCGCATCCGAGGTTCCGGCAAGTCCTTCATGCACAATATTGCCACGATCCATAATATAAATACGGCAACAAGTTCCCCACGGAAGGCCGATAGGATCCGCCTGCCGCCCGAGCCCGCTCCGGGTGACGATCACCTGCATCACCGGCCAGTTTCAATCCCGGTACCCATTGCCGGAACTCCCGAAAGCAGCATGAAGGTTTGCAGGCTCTTCCGAGAATTCCGGCGATGTTGCCGGTCCCTGTCTGTCAGGAGCAATCCATGGAAAACCTTGTTGTCATTTCGGGCTGCTCCGGCGGCGGGAAGTCCACGCTGCTCGAGGAACTGGGACGGCAGGGCCATCCCGTGATACCGGAGCCGGGCAGAAGGATCGTGGCGGAAGAGATGAGGCGCGAGGGCCGCGCCCTCCCCTGGATCGATCTGCATGCCTTCGCGAAACGCGCCATCACCATGGCCCTCGAGGACCGGGAGGGCATGCGGAATGCGTCCGGCTGGGTATTCTTCGATCGCGGTGTCGTGGACGCGGCCGCGGCCCTCGAGCATGCTAGCGGTACGTCCGTCCTTGCCGAGCTCGGGACGCTCCATCGCTACCACCGCCGCGTGTTCCTGACGCCGCCATGGCCGGAAATCTACCTGCAAGACGGCGAACGCCGGCATGGCCTCGATGCGGCGATAGGCGAATACGAACGCCTGCTCGCCGCCTATGCAATGCTGGGCTACGACACGATCATCCTTCCGAAGCTCGGCGTGACATCCTGGACCGGCTGGGCGCCTGAGCGGGCGGAACCGCGGCGCCCTGCAACGCAAAAGCCCGGCCGAAGCCGGGCTTTCACGATCGGTGGACAGGAGACGATCAGTCTTCCTTCTGGAAGTAGCTGTAGTTGCCGTCCTCGCCCTTCTTCCATTCGTACATGACGTAGCCCGGCAGCTTCGGATCGCCCTTCTCATCGAAGGCAAGGTCGCCGAGAGCGGTCGGGAAGGTGCCCGTCTTCATAGCTTCGGCAACGGCTTCCGGATCGTTCGATCCGGCGTTCTTGGCGGCTCCGGCGATCGACTGCATCGCAGCATACGAGTAGAGCGTGTAGGCTTCCGGCTCGAAGCCGGAGGCGCGGAACTTCTCTACAAGCTCCTTGTTCTGCGGCGCCAGGCGCGGGTCCGGACCGAAGGTGTTGAGCGTGCCTTCGACTGCGTCGCCTGCGATGGACGCAAGTTCGTTCGAGACGATACCGTCGCCCGAAACGAGCGTGGCATCGAGGCCCTGGTCGGCAGCCTGACGGATGATCAGGCCCGCTTCCGTATGGAGGCCGCCCCAGTAGATGATCGTGACGCCGGCTTCCTTCATCTTGGCGATGAGAGCGGAGAAATCCTTGTCGCCGGTATTGACGCCTTCGCGGACGACTTCCGTAACGCCGGCGGCGTTCATCGCCTTCTTGGTTTCTTCGGCAAGGCCCTGGCCATAAGGAGTTTTGTCGTCGATGATAGCGATCTTGGCATCCTTGAAGTGCTCGGCGAGGTATGCGCCGGCGATGCCGCCCTGCTGGTCGTCACGACCGCAGGTGCGGAAGGTGTTCCACAGGCCGCGCTCGGTGAAGGTCGGGTTGGTAGCCGCGGGGCTGATGACGAGAATGCCGTTTTCGGCGTAGACTTCGGAGGCCGGGATCGTGACGCCGGAGTTGAAGTGTCCGACCACGAACTTGACGCCGTCGGCGACGAACTTGTTGGCGACGGAGATGCCCTGCTTCGGGTCCGAGACGTCATCGCCGAGGACGATCCGGATCTGTTCGCCGTTGAGGCCGCCAGCCGCATTGATCTCGGCCGCCGCCTGCTCTGCGCCCTTCTGCAACTGAGCGCCGAATGCAGCATTGGGACCCGTGAAGGGACCGCCGACGCCGACCAGCACTTCAGCCCATGCGCTACCGCCGAAGGCAACGACAGCTGTCAGCGCAACGGCGGAAAGAAGAGACTTCTTCATTAATGTTACTCCCAGTTTTTTTTAAGCGGGTTGGATTACCAAGCCTGCACGATACCCACCATTATCGCGCCGGAAGCTGTTCCACTCAGGTTTCTTGCGGTGCAACCTTTCGGCATCTGAAGCCAGATCCCGGTGGCTGTCAATCTTTCTTCTTCCACGAAAACGCGGAGGTTTTTTCGTACATCCAGTAATAGTTGTCGACCATCTGCCGCGTACGGCGCATGCGGAAACCGATGGTCGAGAACACCAGCAGGATCACCACGTCGATCGCGTAGAAGAACGGGCTGACGAAGGGACCCTCGAACAGGGCGTAGTGGAGGAAGCGAACCACCAGTCCCAGCGCGAGCGTATAGGCGATGACCGTCGGGTAGTTGTCCCACCCCTCCGCCACCGCCTTGCCGGTCCGCCAGGCGGTCCAGAAGCCGATCAGCATGACCAGCGCGCGCAGGACGTAGCGAACGCCCGTATCCGTTTCGAAGAACAAACCTTGCATCTCAATCTCTCCCTGCCGCGCCGGTCAATGCCGGCCACCCTCGAGGTAGGCCGCACGCACTTCAGGATTGGTCAGCAGTTCCCTGCCGGTGCCCGCCATCGTGACCTTGCCGTTGACAATCACATAGGCACGGTGGGACAGCTTGAGGGCGGCGAAGGCATTCTGCTCGACGAGGAAGACCGTCAGCCCCTCCTCCTGGGTGAGTTTCTTGATCGCCTCGAAGATACCCTTGACGATCAGCGGCGCCAGACCGAGCGAAGGCTCGTCCAGCAGGAGGAGCTTCGGACGCGCCATCAGCGCACGCCCGATCGACAGCATCTGCTGTTCGCCGCCCGACAACGTGCCGCCGCGCTGGCTCTGCCGCTCCTTCAGCCGAGGGAAGAGCGTGAAGATCTTCTCCACGTCCTCGTTGAAGTATTTGAGGTTGTCGAGGCCCGCGCCCATCTGCAGGTTCTCGTAGACGGTCATCCGCGGGAAGATGCGCCGGCCTTCCGGCGACTGCGCGATCCGGCGCCGGGCGATCAGGTGCGTCGGCTGTTTTGTGATGTCCTCGCCGTCGAAGATGATCGAGCCGTGACGCGCCTGCGGGCTGCCGCAGATCGTCATCATCAGCGTCGACTTGCCCGCACCGTTGGCACCGATCAGGCTGACGATCTCGCCGCGCTCGACATGGACGTCGACTCCCGCCAGCGCCCGGATATTGCCGTAATAGGTTTCGACGCCCTGTACCTGCAGAAGGGGTTCACCGGACATCAGATCCTCCCCTCGTCGAGCTGTTCTTCGATCTGTTCAACTTCATCATCCTCGACGCCGAGATAGGCAGCGATCACCTTCGGGTCGTTCTTCACGTGGTCGGGCGTTCCGTCGGAGATTTTCTGGCCGTATTCGAGCACCACGACATGGTCCGAGATCTCCATCACCACCGACATGTCGTGCTCGATCAGGAGGATGGAGACGCCCTCGTCGCGGATGGAGTGCAGCAACGTGTTGAGCGCCGCCGACTCGCGCGGGTTGAGGCCGGCGGCCGGCTCGTCCAGGCACAGAAGCTCCGGCCCGGTGCACATGGCGCGGGCGATCTCCAAGCGGCGCTGCGCGCCGTAGGGAAGATCGCCGGCGGGATCGTCGGCGCGCTCCGTCAGGTCCGCCTTGTCCAGCCAATACTTCGCCTTCTCGATCGCCGCTGCCGACGCCTTCCGGTAGGCCGGCAGCCCGAGAAGCCCGAGTATCGTGTAGCCGGACGCCTTCATCAGCGCATTGTGCTGCGCCACCAGGAGGTTCTCCAGCACGGTGAGGCCGGAGAACAGGCGAATATTCTGGAACGTCCGGGAGACCCTGGCGACCTTGGTGATCTCGAAATCACGAAGCCGCTCCAGCAGGTAATGCTCGCCGCTCTTCTGCGTCAGGACGATCATCCCCATGGTCGGCTTGTAGAAGCCGGTAATGCAGTTGAAGACGGTGGTCTTGCCCGCCCCGTTCGGTCCGATCAGCGCGGTGATTTCGCCGCGCTTCACTTCGAACGAGAAGTCGTTGATGGCCATCAGGCCCCCGAACTTCATCGACAGGTGCTCGACCTTAAGGATCGTGTCATTGCTCATCGTATCGGTTCCGAGGGTCATCAGCCGTGGCCCTCCTTGGTGAAGCTGCCGGAGACTGCCTTGCGCTCCCTCAGGAAGGCTGTCGGCGCACGCGAGCCGACGAACCCGCGCGGCTTGAACACCATCACCGTGATCATCGCCAGGCCGAACAGCAGCATGCGGTAGAGTTCCGGCGTGAAATCCGGTCCGAAGACATGCTTCAGGAACTCCATCTCGCGCAGAAGTTCCGTGCCGCCGACCATCACGATCGCCGCGACGGCGATGCCCGTCAGCGACCCCATGCCGCCAAGGACGACGATGGCCAGGATGACGGCGGACTCCAGGAAGACGAAGCTTTCCGGCGACACGAAGCCCTGGCGGGTGGCGAAGAAGGCCCCGGCGAAACCGCCGAACATGGCACCGATCGCAAACGCGGTCAGCTTGGTGGTGACGGTGTTGATGCCGAGCGAGCGGCAGGCGATCTCGTCCTCGCGCAAGGCTTCCCAGGCGCGCCCGATCGGCATGCGCCGCAGCTTGACCGTCACGTAGGCCGTCAGCATGCAGAGCGCCAGGATCAGGTAGAAGAGGAAGATCTTGTAGTAGGCCGAGGACATGGAGAGGCCCCACGCCTTGGTGAAGTTGTTTGCGGCCCCGACATCGAAGCTCCAGATGCCGAAGAAGGAGGCTTTCGGAATGCCCGAGATGCCAAACGTGCCCTTGGTGACGTCCGTCCAGTTGATCAGCACAAGGCGGATGATCTCGCCGAAGGCCAGCGTGACGATGGCGAGGTAGTCGCCGCGAAGGCGCAGGACCGGGAAGCCGAGGATGATGCCCCAGAATGCGGAAAGAATGCCGGCGAGCGGAAGCAGCAGCCAGAAGGACAGCCCGAAATGCTCCGACAGCAGCGCGTAGGAATAGGCGCCGACGGCATAGAAGGCGACATAGCCGAGATCGAGCAGGCCGGCGAGGCCGACGACGACGTTCAGTCCCCAGGCCAGCATGACGTAGATGAGGATCTGGATGCCGAAGTTGTCGACATATTTGAGCGACCCCTGGGTTCCCGCCAGCGTGACGGCCAGGACGGGATACACCACCATGGCCATGAGCGCGATCTTGAGGAAGTGCCTGTGGAAGAAACCCTTCTCCTCCGAGACCTCGGGCACGCCGGACTTGGCCTTGGCGAGCTTCCGGCGATCGAGATGAGGCTTGATGAAGGCGACCACCGCAAAGCGGCTGACCGCCGCGATCACCACGAAGGAGGCGAGCAATCCCCAGCGGGTCCGCCAGACCAGCTGATTGTTGATGTTCTGATAGGTCTCGATGCCGACATAGAGGAGAAAGAGGCCGAAGGCCATTGCGCCCGCGAAGAGCGCTTCCTTCAGTGCCCTGCCCATGAGGCCGGTATTGTCCGAAGCGGAAGATTGCATCTCAGACTTTCTCCACTTCCGGACGGCCGAGAATACCGGTCGGCTTGAAGATCAGCACGAAAGCCAGGATGCCGAATGCCGCGACATCCTTGTAGGCGATGGAGAAATAGGCCGACCACAGCGATTCGATCAGACCG
>JAEWKX010000414.1 GCA_023393575.1 Pseudomonadota bacterium | reverse complement strand
GAGCCTTGACGACGCAAGCTTCCGTAGTTACTTCAGCGGATCGCCCGTGAAACGGGTCGGACGCGACCGATTCGTGCGCAACGCATTGATAGCCGCCGGGAACTCGGCGGAGGCCAGCCTGGTCGAGCCCTGCCTGGCGCTTGCCCGCGACCCCTCGCCGGTGGTGCGCGGAATGGCTGTCTGGGCGCTCCAACGTCTCATGACGCCGGCAGAGTTCCAGCGGTTCTCCGTCGCGCATCGTGATGAGGACGATCCGGAGGTGCTCGACGAATGGCGGCTGGCGGGAGCGGCATGATGCAGATGATGATCTTCGGCTGCGGCTATTCCGGCACGGCCATTGCCGAGGCCGGGATCGAAAGCGGAGCCGGATTGGCGGGAACGACCCGGACAGTCGACAAGGCCGAGGCGCTCGCCGTCAAGGGCTTGGAGGCCTTCGTCTTCGACGGCGCCGGCCTCGATGAGGCCCTGAAGCCCGCGCTTTCGCAGGTGACCCACCTCGTTCAGTCCATCCCGCCCGGTGCTGCCGGCGATCCGCTGCTCAGGCTTGCGGACCACCGTCTCCATGCGCTTTGCCCCCGGCTCGAATGGATCGGCTACCTGTCCACCGTCGGGGTATACGGCGATCAGGGCGGAGCCTGGGTGGACGAGGAGGGGGAATGCCGCCCTTCCCCGGGCCGATCCCAGGAGAGGGTTGAGGCCGAGCGGGCGTGGGCTGCCGCGGGAGAAGCCATGGGCGTATCGGTCGCGGTACTGCGTCTCGCGGGAATCTACGGACCGGGCCGCAACGCATTCGTGAACCTGGAACGGGGGACGGCGCGCCGGATCATCAAGCCTGGCCAGGTCTTCAATCGCATCCGCGTCGAAGACATTGCGGATGCGACGCTTTTTCTCGCCCGGTCGGGACGCGGCGGCATTTTCAACATCACGGATGACGAACCGGCGCCGCCGCAAGACGTCATCGCGGAGGCGGCACGCCTCATGGGAGTCGAGCCCCCTCCGGAACAGCAGTTCGAGACGGCAGAGATGACGCCGATGGCCCGCTCCTTCTACGGCGCCAACAAGCGCGTCTCCAACGGCAGGATCCGCAGGCTGGGCTTCCGGTTCAGCTTCCCCCACTACCGGATGTCGCTCCAACAGCTCTGGACGACGGGTCTCTGGCGCGGATAGAAAGCGAACGCCACCGGGATGAAAAATTCATCCCGGTGGCGGCTAGGGCCCCAAACGGCCGGCTATTTGACACAAAGTCGCCAAATTTTCGCGCCGCCCACCCTGTTTTTATTGCCTTGCAACAAAAAAATTTCACCTCTTTTCGTGAACTCTGTTCGCTGGGCGATGCCCGAGAAACCGTTTCTCGCCTAGTTACTGATTTTAGATAATTTTTCTCCCAATTTCCTCAAAATCCGGCAAATGGATAGCCGGATATGCGACTCCGGAATATTACAGACTGTAATACTCCGTGATCGAGCTGCGCACTTTTTCGCCAATTTTCACCCCGCTTAACCGTTTCCCGCACGGCTTGTGCAGGACATCGACCGACGGGGACGACAGACTTGACGACAATTCGACGCTCGACTTTCGCCGCGGCTGCCTTTGCTGCTTTCGCAATGCTCGGCTCCGCATCGGCTCAGGCTGCGCCCGGCTGCGGCCACGCCTCCTGGTATGCGCTCACCTCCAAGACCGCCTCCGGCGAGCGCATGAACCCGGCCCATCTGACGGCCGCCCACCGTTCCCTGCCCTTCGGAACGAAGGTCAAGGTCACCAACAAGCGCAACGGCAAGAGCGTGATCGTGCGCATCAACGACCGCGGACCGTTCATCAAGGGCCGCGTCATCGATGTCTCCAAGGCGGCGGCCCAGAACATCGGCATGGTCCGCTCCGGCACCGCGCAGGTCTGCTACCAGATCGTCGACGCCGGCACGCGCAAGGTATCCGGCAAGGGCCTGAGGGACGGCTGAGCCGGCCTGCCCTTGCTCTTCCGGTCGATGATGGTTAGGACCCGTTCGGACGGGTTCAACCGGAACGGAGACTGACATGCGACTGGGCGGAAGGCTCGGCGGAGCCATCGATATCCTGAGGGACATCGAGAGCAGACGGCGCCCCGTCGCCGACGCGCTGAAGGACTGGGGCCTCGCCCACCGTTTCGCCGGTTCCGGCGATCGCGCTGCGATCGGCAACATCGTCTACGACGCGCTCCGCATGCGCCTGTCGCACGGCTGGCTGATGGACGACGATACTCCGACGGCTCTGGCCTATGCGGTCCTCATCCGGCAATGGGGGCTTTCTCCGCAAGCCCTCGCGGCCGAGTTCGCCGATGACCGCTTCGCTCCGCCGCCCCTCACCGAGGCGAACCTCTCGGCCCTTTCCTCCCGCAATCTGGACGACGCGCCCCCGCATGTGCAGGGCGACATCCCGGACTGGACCCAGCCGTCCTTCGAAGCCGCTTTCGGCGAGAACTGGCTGACGGAGGCCAAGGCGCTGGCGGGGCGTCCGACCCTCGATCTGCGCGCCAACACGCTGAAGGCGTCGCGGGAGAAGGTCGTGAAGGCACTCGACCGCTCCGGCGCCGTTCCGGCGCCAATCGCGCAGAACGGAATCAGGATCGCCGCCGGAGAAGGAGCGTCACGGCTACCGAACGTCACTGCCGAGCTTTCGTTCCAGAAGGGCTGGTTCGAAGTGCAGGACGAAGGATCGCAGATCGTTTCCGCTCTCGTTCATCCGGGCGAGCATGCCCAGGTGCTCGACTTCTGTGCAGGCGGCGGCGGCAAGACGCTGGCGATGTCGGCCGCCATGAACAACAAGGGGCAGGTGCATGCCTATGACGCCGACCGCAAGCGGCTGGCGCCGATCGTCGAACGGCTGCGCCGAGCTGGTACCCGCAACGTCCAGGTCCACGACGACGTCCGGCAGCTCGATACGCTGAAAGAGAAGCTGGACGTGGTGCTGGTAGATGCGCCCTGTACCGGCACCGGCACTTGGCGCCGGCGTCCGGATACAAAATGGCGGCTGACGCAGCGCAATCTGGAGGAGCGCGTGGCGCAGCAGCAGGAAGCGCTCGCCGAGGCGGCGGCCTTCGTCAAGCCCGGCGGCAGCCTCGTCTACGTCACCTGCTCCGTCCTTCCCGAAGAAAACGAGCAGCAGATCGGGCGCTTCTGCAGCATCCACCCGGAGTTCTCGCCCGAAGCGGTGATGGAGGAGTGGAGCAAGATGTTCGGCTCGGGCACATCCCGTCCCCGCTCAGATGACGGAAAGATGCTGACGCTCACGCCGGCCAGCACCGGCACGGACGGCTTTTTCTTCTGCAGGATGCGCCGGGCGGCATCCGCAATCTGATCCCGTCGAGCCGGCGTCAATACTTCAATCTGTTCTAAACTAGATCGTTTGACACCAGTTTTCATTTGCGTCATGCACATCCGGTGCAGCCGAGGGAAGAGGCTGCCGAAGGAGGGACTATGATCCGCAAGACACTTTTCGGCGCGACCTTCGCGCTCCTGGCCGCATCCGCGACCTTTCCCGTGACGACGCCGGCTTCCGCAGCCAGCGATCCTGCCGCCGTCGTGAAGCACTATGCCGAGCTGGCGCACGCGAAATACGAAGACTCGCTGACGACGGCAAAGGCGCTGGGTGCCGCCATCGACGCGCTGACGGCAAAGCCGAGCGAGGAAACGCTGAAGGCGGCGCGCGAAGCCTGGATCGCGGCGCGCGTTCCCTATCAGCAGAGCGAAGTCTATCGCTTCGGCAATCCGATCGTCGACGAGTGGGAAGGCAAAGTGAACGCCTGGCCGCTCGACGAGGGGCTGATCGACTATGTCGATCCTTCCTACGGCACAGAGAGCGACGAGAACGCGCTCTATGTCGCCAACGTCATCGCCCATCCGAAACTCACGGTGAACGGCGAGGAGATCGACGCCGGCGCCATCACGCCGGATCTTCTCCGCAGCCTGCACGAGGCAGGCGAGATCGAGGCCAACGTCGCGACGGGCTACCATGCCATCGAATTCCTGCTCTGGGGCCAGGACCTGAACGGTACCGATGCGGGTGCCGGAAACCGCTCCCATACCGACTTCGACACCGCCAATTGCACCAACGACAACTGCGACCGCCGCGCGGCCTACCTGAAGGCAGCATCCGACCTGTTGATCTCCGATCTGGAGGAGATCGTCGCGGCATGGGCGCCGGAGGGTGAAGCCGCCAAGGCCGTGACCGCCGATCCGCAGGCCGGCATCCGTGCGATGCTGACCGGCATGGGTTCGCTCTCCTACGGAGAGCTCGCCGGCGAACGCATGAAGCTCGGCCTGCTGCTGCATGATCCGGAAGAGGAGCACGACTGCTTTTCCGACAACACCCATGCCTCGCATCTCAACGACGCCGTCGGCATAGCCTCGGCCTATACCGGCGACTACACCCGGATCGACGGCACGAAGCTGACGGGACCCTCGCTTTCCGACCTCGTCTCGGCCAAGGATGCGGCGCTGGATACGGAAGTGAGGGGCAAGCTGGACGCAACGCTTTCGGCCATGAACGCCATGGCCGAGCGCGCCAAGGGCGGCGAAGCCTATGACCAGATGATCGGCGAGGGGAATGCGGAAGGCAATGCCGTCGTCCAGGCTGCCATTGACGGATTGATCGACCAGACCCGGTCCATCGAGCGCGTCATTGCGTCGCTGGAACTCGGCACGATCGAGCTTGAAGGTTCCGACAGCCTTGATAAGCCTGACGCTGTTTTCCAATAAGAAAAGGAAGGAAGCCGCCCGCTCAGGGCGGCCCTGAACCCGATGAGAGCGCCCAAAGCCAGTCTGTTCGTCCTGCCGATCCTGTCGGGCGTTCTCCTGTCGCCTTTCGTCGCCATCGGCGAAGGCCTGAGCTTTCCGACCGAGCGCACCGACCTGTCGCCCAGGGACAGGAAACGCGTCGCGAGCGTGACCCGGCCGACCGAAGACTTCTCCAAGGCGGAGAACTTCGAGACCATGCAAGGGGGTGCTGCGACCACCATGGCGATCGTCAACGGCGATGCCTTCTCGCATTTCTCCACCAACCTCACCTTCGCGGAAGAGGAGGAATTCAAGCTCGGCAATGCGCTGTTCCGCAAGCTCTGGGTCTCCTCGCCCTCCTCGACCCAGGCTTCCGATGGCCTGGGCCCGCTGTTCAATGCCCGCGCCTGCCAGAGCTGCCACCTGAAGGACGGCCGCGGCCATCCGCCGGAGGGGACCGCGGACGCCACCTCCATGTTCCTCAGGCTGGGCCGACCGGCCCGCACCGAACAGGAAAAGGCGCTTGTTGCCCGCTACGAGGCGCTGAACTTTCCGGACATCACCTACGGGAAGCAGCTGCAGGATCTCGCGATCCCGGGCCTCAAGTCGGAAGGCACGATGGTGATTTCCTATGAGGAGGTACCGGTTACCCTCGCGGACGGAGAGGTCGTGTCGCTGCGCAAGCCGACCTATTCCGTGAAGGACCTCAACTACGGCCCGCTCGAGCCGGACGCGACGCTGTCGCCGCGGATCGCGCCACCGATGATCGGCATGGGCATGATCCAGGCGATCCACGAGGCCGACATCCTCGCCAAGGCCGACCCTGAAGATGCCGATGGCGACGGCATTTCGGGAAAACCGGCGGTCGTCCGTGACCATCGCACCCAGCAGCTGAAGCTCGGACGCTTCGGCTTCAAGGCACAGAACGCCTCCGTACGCGACCAGTCCGCTTCCGCCTTCGTCGGCGATCTCGGCATTTCCAACCCCGACGCCCCTTTCCATCACGGCGATTGCACGAGCGCGCAGGCGGATTGCCTGGCGCGTCCGGCCGGCGTGCAGGAACGGCTCGGCGATACGGAAGCGCCGGACCCGGTTCTCGACCTCGTGACCTTCTATTCGGAAAACCTTGCGGTTCCCGCCCGTCGAAACCCCGGGGACGTCAAGGTGCTGAAGGGCAAGGAGCTCTTCTACCAGTCAGGCTGCACCGCCTGCCACACGCCGAAATTCGTCACGCGCCGCGACGCGGAGAACAAGGCGCACGCCTTCCAGCTGATCTGGCCCTATTCCGACTTCCTGCTGCACGACATGGGAGAGGGACTGGCCGACGGGCAGCAGGTGGGCGTGGCCGACGGTCGCGAATGGCGCACCCAGCCACTCTGGGGCATCGGCTTGACGGAAACGGTCAACCAGCACACCTTCTTCCTCCATGACGGCCGAGCCCGCAACCTGACCGAGGCGATCCTCTGGCATGGCGGCGAGGCCCGGGCGGCCCGCGATGCCTTCGCCTCCCTCGGCAAGGACGACCGTACCGCCTTGATTGCCTTCCTGGAGTCGCTCTGATGCTGAAATTGCTTGCTGCGGCCGTGCTCGGCACACTTTTTCTCGCATCCGCCGCCACAGCGCAGGAAGAGACGGCCAAGCCTGCCGTTCCCGAGCCGGCGGCCATTCGGCAGGTCATCGGAAAGACCGTCGACGGCTTCATCCGCCCCGGCTATCGGGACTTCCACCTTGCAGCCGGCGTGCTCGACGAAAGGATGGATGAACTCTGCAATCAACCCTCGCCTGCGGCACTGGATGTTGCGAAAGCGAGCTTCGCAAATGCGGCACGGGCGTGGGCGCATATCGAGATCGTCCGGACCGGTCCGGCCATCGAGGAAAACCGTTTCGAGCGCATCCTCTTTTACCCTGACCGTAAGAGTACAGGCCTCAAGCAGGTACAGGCGCTGCTCGCCGAGCCCGACGAGGCCGCAACCCGGGTGACCGCACTGAAAGACAAGAGCGTCGCCATGCAAGGCTTCGGCGCGCTGGAATTCGTTCTGGCCGGTACCGGCTCCGAGAGCCTGGCAACCCCGGAAGGCAGCTTCCGCTGCCGCTATGGCCGGGCGGTGGCGCAGAACATCGGGCAGATCGCAGCCGAACTCGTCGCCCTGTGGGATTTGCCGGACGGCGTGCAGCAGGACTGGAAGGAGCCGGGCCCCGACAATCCGCTCTTCCGCAACGAGCAGGAGGCGATGACGGCTTTGCTCGGCATTCTCGTGCACGGCGCCGAGATGCTGCGCGACCAGCGGATCGAAACCTTCTACAAGGGCGAGGACAAGCCGGTCTTCCCGAAGCAGGCGATATTCTGGCGGTCGCAGAACACCTGGACGATGGTCGAGGGCAATCTGCACGGCCTGCGGGACCTCATCCGCACTTCGGGGATGGTCGACCTGCTTCCCTCCGACCAGCATTCCATCATCGACTCGACGGAATTCGTCCTGAAGTCGCTGCTGCGCGTCGTAGGCCAGATGGACGTGGACATCGAAGCCGCCGCTGCCGATCCCGCCGGGCGCCGGAAGCTGGACTTCCTGCTGATCAACGGTCGCGACCTGATCACCCGCCTGAACGACCAGTACGGCGGGGCTATCGGCCTCACCTCCGGTTTCTCCTTCTCCGACGGAGACTGAGCATGACCGGGCGGAGCGACCTCATCGACCGCCGGAGCTTCATGAAGGCCGCCGGCATCGGCTTTGCGGCAACGCTTGCTCCGCGCTCCCTGATGGCGCTCGAACGAGCCGATGCGGTCTATGCGTCGGGCTTCCGGACACCCGACGGCTCCTTCGGCATAGCCACCGTTTCCGAGCGTGGCGAGATCGTCCACCGCACCACGCTCCCTGCCCGATCGCACGGGATGGCGTTCAGCCCCCGGACGGCCCGCCTTGTCGCCTTTGCCCGCCGGCCGGGCACCTTTGCCCTGGTGACCGATCCGACCGGCGGTGGGGAAGCTTTTCTGATAACCGCCCCCGAAGGACACCACTTCTACGGCCATGGCGCTTTTTCGCCGAGCGGACGCCTGCTCTATGCCAGCGAAAACGACTTTGACGGCAACCGCGGCATGATCGGCATCTACGATGCAGCCGACGGTTTCCGGCGCATCGGCGAATTCGAGGCACATGGTATCGGCACCCATGACATGGCGGTCTCGGACGACGGGGCGATGCTCGTGA
>JAEWKX010000168.1 GCA_023393575.1 Pseudomonadota bacterium | reverse complement strand
CTCCATGCGCAGGGCTGCGAGAAGATCCTGCTCTTTCCGCTTTATCCGCAATACTCGGCATCGACGACGGCGACCGTGAACGACAAGGCCTTCGAGCACCTGATGAAGATGCGCTGGCAGCCGGCGGTGCGCACCGTGCCGCCCTATCACGACGATCCCGAGTACATCGAGGCACTGGCGGTCTCGGTCGAAAAGGCGCTGGCGAAGGTCGATTGGGAGCCGGAAATGCTGGTCGCATCCTTCCACGGCATCCCGCAATCCTATTTCAGGCAAGGCGACCCCTATCACTGCCACTGCCAGAAGACCGGCCGGCTCCTGCGCGAACGGCTCGGCCTGCCGAAGGAGAAGTTCATGGTCACCTTCCAGTCCCGCTTCGGGCCGGAGGAATGGCTGCAACCCTATACGGACAAGACCATGGAGAAGCTCGGGCACGAAGGCGTGAAGCGCATCGCCGTCATGAACCCCGGCTTCGTCTCCGACTGTCTGGAAACACTGGAGGAGATCGCCGGCGAGGCAAGCGAGATCTTCCAGCACCACGGCGGCGAAAAGTTTCTCCACATCCCCTGCCTGAACGACAGCCCGGAAGGCATGGGCGTCCTGGAAAAGGTCGTTCGGCGCGAACTTCAGGGCTGGGCCTGACCTCTTCGTTTCTTCTGTGGCGGGAACATGATACTCCAGTCCCGAACTTTGTGAGCTGGAGGGTCTGCCATGCTGGGCGGCTTTGACATCGTCGTAATCGCCATCGTTCTACTCGTCATCCTGGTTCTGTTCGCGGGGATCAAGACGGTGCCGCAGGGCTATCGCTATACGGTCGAGCGTTTCGGCCGCTATACCCGCACCCTCGATCCCGGCCTCAACCTGATCACCCCCTTCATCGAGCGCATCGGCGCGCGCATGAACGTCATGGAGCAGGTGCTCGACATCCCCACCCAGGAGGTCATCACCCGGGACAATGCCAGCGTCTCCGCCGATGCGGTCGCCTTCTACCAGGTGCTCAACCCGGCCCAGGCCGCCTACCAGATCGCCGACCTCAGGAACGCCATCCAGAACCTGACGATGACCAACATCCGTTCCGTCATGGGGTCGATGGACCTCGACGAGCTGCTTTCCAACCGCGAGGTCATCAACGAGCGGTTGCTGCGCGTCGTGGACGAAGCCGTAGGTCCCTGGGGGATCAAGGTGACGCGCGTCGAGATCAAGGACATCCAGCCGCCCGCCGACCTGGTCGAAGCCATGGGCCGGCAGATGAAGGCCGAGCGCGAGAAGCGCGCCCAGGTGCTGGAGGCCGAGGGTTCCCGCAACGCCCAGATCCTGCGCGCCGAGGGCGCGAAGCAGGCGGCCGTGCTGAAGGCGGAGGGCGAGCGCGAAGCGGCCTTCCGCGAGGCCGAGGCGCGCGAACGGCTGGCGGAAGCCGAGGCGAAGGCCACCCAGGCCGTCTCCCAGGCCATCGCCGTCGGCGACGTGCAGGCCATCAACTACTTCGTCGCCCAGAAATATACCGAAGCCCTGGCGGAGATCGGCAAGGCTCCCAACTCCAAGATCGTCCTGATGCCGATGGAGGCGTCGTCGTTGATCGGTTCGCTCGGCGGCATCGGCGCGATCGCCAGGGAGGTCTTCGGCAATGGCGACGGAACGGCGAGAGCCCGGCCCGTCGTGCCGCAGCCGCCTGCTTCCGCAACCCCGCCGCGTCCTCTCCCTCCGCGAACGACGCCGCCGGTCAACCCCTTCGCGCCACGCAGCGAGACCTGACGATGCTGCAGAGCCTCGCTTCCAGCCTCGGACCCTGGAGCTGGTGGATCGTCGGGATCCTCCTGCTCGCAGCCGAGCTTATCGCCCCGGGCGTCTTCCTCATCTGGATCGGCATCGCCGCCATCATTGTCGGAGCGTTGTCCCTGCTGTTCTGGGAGGCGGCGTTCTGGTCCTGGCAGCTGCAGCTGGTCCTGTTCGCTGCGCTCTCGGCCGCGATGGCACTGGCCGGGCGCAGGTTCTACGCGAGAAGCGAGACGAGCGACGAGCCGCTTCTCAACCGGCGCGGCGAAAGCCTCGTCGGGCGCACGGCCACCCTGCACGAACCGATCCGCGAGGGGCGCGGCCGGATACGCCTCGACGATACGTGGTGGCCGGTGGAGGGACCGGACCTTGCGGCCGGCACCCGCGTCAAGGTGGTCTCGGCGCAGGGTCGCGACCTGAAGGTGGACGTGGCCTAGGCGACGCCGACGCGCAGCAGGTCGTGGAAATGGACGATACCGACGGGACGCCGGTCCTCGTCGGTGACGATCAGCGCCGAGATGTTGTGCGTGTTGAGCAGGCCCATGGCCGTGGTGGCGAGCGTCTTCTCGGCAACCGTCTTCGGATTGCGCGTCATGATGTCGTCGACCAGCATCTCGGCAAGATTGAGGTTCAGTCCCCGCGCCAGGTCGCCGTCGGTCACGATGCCGCACAGACGCCCGTCCCCGTCGGTCACGCCGACGCAACCGAAGCGCATCTCCGACAGCGTCATCACCGCCTGCGGCAGCGGCGTCCCCTGAGGCACCAGCGGAATGCGGTCGCCGGTATGCATGACGTCGCCGATATGGCTGAGCATCGCCCCCAGCTTGCCGCCGGGATGAAAGACGCGGAAATCGAGTGCCGTGAAGCCGCGGGCCTCCAGGAGCGCCACGGCAAGCGCGTCGCCCACCGCAAGCTGCATCAGCGTCGAGGTGGTCGGCGCTAGGCCGTGCGGGCAGGCTTCCTGCTCCCTGGGCAGGAGCAGGACGATGTTCGCCTCGCGCGCAAGGGTCGAGACCTCCCCCGCCGTCAGCGCGATCAGCGGAATGGAAAAACGCCGGCAATAGCCGACGATGCTCTGCAGCTCCGCCGTCTCGCCGCTCCATGAGACGGCGATCACCGCGTCGTCGCGCGAAATCATCCCGAGGTCGCCGTGGCTCGCTTCCGCCGCATGTACGAAGGATGCCGGCGTGCCGGTCGAGGCAAGCGAGGCCGCAAGCTTCGCGCCGATGTGCCCGCTCTTTCCGACGCCGGTGACGATGACGCGTCCGGTGAGGTTCAGGATCAGGCCGACTGCCTGCTGGAACGGCTGGCCGAGGCCGTTCTGCAAGGCACGCTCAAGCGCCTCGAGGCCCTGCCTTTCCATGGAGATCGTTCGTAGCGCCGAGGCGATCACATCCGCCCCGGTAGACTGTCGTGCTTGCTGTGCCATGGCCGGCATGTAGCGCTTTTGTCCGGCGAAGTCCATCGGACGGATAAGCGGGATAGCGCCGCAAAACCAAGTGTTAACCACATGCCTTTACCTTTGCATAACCACAGCGGATTGCGCATTTCGGACCGAGGGCATGAACAAGCAGGGCGACATAACGGCGCCGCGCCTCAAGGCGTTGGCGATATTGCTTGCCTGCACGTCGCTGGCCGGGCCCGGCATGGCTGTCGCGCAGACTTCGTCCGCCGTCGGCGCTCCCTCATCCGCGCAGGCGGCCGTATCTCCCCATGGCGCTCTGCCTCTTCCCGGCACAACCTCACCCTCCGGTATTGCCGCAATTCCGTCCGTGGGAGACCCGGCCAATGAGGCGGTCGCCGGGAACGTCGATCCTGCCTCCGTCTCGTCCCTGGACGAATTTCCGGCTGTGTCGGCGGCCGATGCGAACGCTCCCTATGAAGAGGACCTCAACCAGCCCTTCGACGAGCCCCTCGATCCTGCAGGGGAGCCGATCGATGCCGGCGAAGCGCCCGCCCTGCCCGGTGATCCTACCGGCATCCGGTTGGGTACATTCATGCTCCGCCCATCGGTCAGCCAGACGATAAACCGTGAAACGATCCGAACCGGCGACGTGAAGACCACGCGCGACTACCTCTCCACCGCCATCCGCGGCACGCTGACCTCGGACTGGTCGCGGCACGAGCTGTCCATCAATGGCGAAGGCACTTTCGAACGCGATATCGGCAACCGTGACGACATCGAGCCGGAAGGGCAGATCGATGCGAACCTTCGGCTGGATTTGGCCGATGACACCGTTGCCAACCTCTCCGCCGGATACGGTTTCGAGCGCGAAGACAACGACGACCCGAACGCCATCGGCGGCGCGACCGTGCAGTCCGGTGTCCATCGGTTCGACACCGGGCTTACCGTCGAACGCGATGCCGGCCTGATCCGCGGCCTCGCCGGGATCGGCGTCGGCCGGGAGATCTATACGGATGCCGAACTGCAGGACGGCTCCTCGCTCGATCTCGGCGACCGCAACCGCACGAGCGTCGACGGCAGGCTGAGGCTGGGCTATGCGCTCTCCCCCGCTCTCGCCCCCTTTGTGGAAGTCGGTGGCGGCCGCAGCTTCTACGACGATCGCCGCGATTCCAGCGGCTACGAACGCGCGGCCTGGCGTTCCCTCGCGCGGGCGGGTGTGGAATTCGACCTCGGCGAGAAGCTGCGCGGCGAACTGGCCGCCGGCTACGCGCGGGTGGACTACGACGATGCGCGGCGCGCCCGCCTCGATGGCCTGACCCTCGACGGCCGGGCCATATGGTCCCCCCAACGGGGTACCGACATGGAGCTCGCCCTGCGCACGACGCTGCAGGATGCCAC
>JAEWKX010000131.1 GCA_023393575.1 Pseudomonadota bacterium | reverse complement strand
ACGCCGCGGCTCTTCATGCCGACTAAACGGTTCTCGACCAAGTCGAGACGGCCGATGCCGTTGTCGCGGCCATAGTCGTTGAGTTTGGCCAGGAGCGTGGCAGGCGACAGGCGCTCGCCGTTGATCGACACGGCATCGCCGCGTTCGAAGCCGATCTTGATGACGGTTGCCCTGTCGGGCGCAGCCTCGGGAGAGATAGTACGCATGTGCACGTATTCCGGGGCCTCCAGCGCTGGATCTTCCAGTACCTTGCCCTCGGACGAGGAGTGCAACAGGTTCGCATCGACGGAGAAGGGCGCTTCGCCCTTCTTGTCCTTTGCTACCGGGATCTGGTGCTGCTCGGCAAAATTCAGGAGATCGGTGCGGCTCTTGAACGACCAGTCGCGCCAGGGCGCGATGATCTTGATGTCCGGGTTCAGCGCTTAGGCGGAGAGCTCGAAGCGCACCTGGTCGTTACCCTTGCCGGTCGCTCCGTGGGCAATCGCGTCGGCGCCCGTCTTCCTGGCGATCTCGATCAGGTGCTTGGAAATCAGCGGACGCGCAATCGAGGTGCCGAGCAGGTAGACGCCTTCGTAGACGGCATTGGCACGGAACATCGGAAAGACGAAATCGCGGACGAACTCCTCACGCACATCCTCGATGAAGATCTCCTTGATCCCCAGCATCTCCGCCTTGCGGCGCGCCGGTTCCAGTTCCTCGCCCTGGCCGAGATCGGCGGTGAAGGTCACGACCTCGGCGCCGAGCTCGGTCTGCAGCCATTTCAGGATGATGGAGGTGTCGAGGCCGCCGGAATAGGCGAGAACGACCTTCTTTACGTCTTTGGGAAGTGCCATGTGATCGGGTCCGTCCGGAATGCTGGCTGCGCGCCATGGGGTCTGGAATGACCGGCACTTTTAGCGAGTTTGCCTTGCGGTGCAAGATGTGGCGCTGCTGCCACGTTGACGCGTTCCAATGGTGCACCAGATTCGCAACCTTGGATCAGCGACCGAAGGAGAACTCCATGGCAGATATCCATCCCGCCTTGAAGAAGGGCCATGTCGCCGTCGTCACCGGTGCCGCCTCGGGTATCGGCTTCGCTGCAGCCCGGCGCCTGGCCGAGCTGGGCCTCTGCGTCGTCCTTGCCGATCTCGAGGGAGAGGCGCTCGCTTCCGCGTGCCACGCGGTTGCTGCGGTGGCCGAAGGGGGCGAGACGGACGTGACGGCGATCGGCACCGACGTTTCTCAGGCGAGTGAGCTGGAAGCCCTGGAACGTACCGTGCTGCAGAAATACGGCCGTGTGCACGTGCTGATGAACAACGCCGGCATCCAGCCGGGCAGTTCCCTTTTCGGCCCGCAGGCGAATTGGGAAAGGGTCCTCGCCGTCAACCTCATGGGCGTGATCAACGGCAGCCGGATCTTCGGGCCCGGCATGATCGCGCATGGGGAGCCGGCACTGATCATCAATACCGGCTCGAAGCAGGGTATCACCACGCCTCCCGGAGATCCGGCCTACAACGTCTCCAAGGCCGGGGTGAAGGCGTTTACCGAAGCGCTCCAGCACGAGCTTCGCAACACCCCGGACTGTGCGGTCAGTGCCCACCTGCTCATCCCCGGCTTCGTGTTCACCGGCCTCACCGCCGGAGACCGGACGGAGAAGCCGCAAAGTGCCTGGACGGCGGAAGAGACGGTCGACTTCATGCTGGAAAAACTTGCCCGAGAGGATTTCTACATTCTTTGTCCCGACAATGAAGTGGACCGTCCGACCGATGAACGCCGTATCCTGTGGGCGGCGGGCGACATCGTCCAGAACCGGCCGCCGCTGTCACGCTGGCATCCCGGCCATGCGGAGGCCGCCAGGGCATTCATCGTCCGACGCGGATGATTGGCAGCGGCAGGAAAGCGGGATAAGGACATGTAATCCGACGTCCCTTTTTCCGGTGCCCCATGGATTTCCTGCCAAGCCTGCCCACACTTCTCGCCTTCACCGCGGCAGGCCTGCTTCTGGCGCTCACGCCGGGACCGGACATGACGCTGTCGATCAGCCGGGCGCTGGCGCAGGGGCGCAGGCCGGCCTTGTACGTCGTGGTCGGGACGTCCACCGGCATCCTGATCCACACGCTGCTGGTCGCCTTCGGCATCTCGGCACTGATCACTGCTTCGCCCACGGCCTTCTTCGTCCTGAAGACCGGCGGTGCCGGCTATCTCCTGTGGCTGGCGATCCAGGCCATCCGTTCCGGCTCCAGCCTGAAGGTGGAAAAGGTCGAGGGGGCGGCGGGCTCGGCGCTCGCGAATATCTCCACCGGGCTTTGGGTGAACTTGCTCAACCCGAAGATCATCATCTTCTTCATGACGTTCCTGCCGCAGTTCGTTACGGCGGGTGATCCTGCGGTGACGCAGAAACTTATCTTTCTCGGGATCTTTTTCATCGTCGTCTGCTCGCCGGTGAACGTTCTCGTCATCCTGGCGGCAGACCGGCTCGCGAACTGGCTGCAGGCAAACCCGAAGGTCCTGCGCGGCATCGACTATACCTTCGCGGGCGTCTTCTCCGTCTTCGCCTTCAAGATCTTCATGACCCAGACGCGCTGACCGTCAGCCGATCAGCAGCGCGTCGTCGTCCAGGGTTTCGCCGCGCATCTTGCGGAACATGGCGATCAGGTCCTCGACCTCGAGGTCCTTGCGGCTCTCGCCACTGACGTCGAGAACGATCTCGCCGCCATGCAGCATGATGGTGCGATGGCCGAAATCCAGTGCCTGGCGCATGGAATGGGTTACCATCAGGGTCGTCAGCTTGCGCTCGGAGACGACACGCTGGGTGAGCTTCATGATGAACTCGGCCATGCCCGGGTCCAGCGCGGCAGTATGCTCGTCGAGGAGCAGGACCTCCGAGCCCGCCAAGGTGGCCATCACCAGGGAGACGGCCTGACGCTGTCCGCCGGACAACAGGTCCATGCGGTCCTTCATCCGGGTTTCGAGCCCGAGATTGAGCTCCGCGACCCGCTCGCGGAAACGCTCCCGCCGATTGGGTCCGAGCGCGGCCGCAAGCCCACGTCGTTCTCCCCGCCGTGCGGCAAGCGCAAGATTTTCCTCGATCGACAAGGCGCCGCAACTGCCGGTCAGGGGGTCCTGGAAAACGCGGGCCACGAGGCCGGCCCGCGCGGCCGTCGGCTTCCGCGTCACGTCGGTCGTGCCGACCGTCACCCTGCCTTCGGTCGGCAGCACATCGCCAGCCAGAACCCCGAGCAGCGTAGACTTGCCCGCACCGTTGGAGCCGATGACCGTCACGAAGGAACCCTGCTCGATGGTCAGGTTCACGCCCTTCAGCGCCTCCTTCTGGAGCGGCGTTCCCTTGCCGAAGGTGACATGGATGTTCTTGAGATCGATCACGACGTGGCTCCTCCACGGCGCAGGCGCGGCAGGACGAGCGCCACGGCAACAAGAACCGCCGTCACGAGATTAAGGTCGGAGGCCTTGAGCCCCAACGCGTCGGTGGACAGCGCGATCTGGATGGCGATGCGGTAGAGGATGGAGCCGACCACGCAGCCGATCAGCGCCAGCAGGATGCCGCGGGCGCCGAACAGGGTCTCGCCGATGATCACCGCCGCCAGGCCCACGACGATCGTCCCGACACCGGACGTGACGTCGGCGAAGCCATTGGTTTGGGCGAACAGGGCTCCGCCAAGCGCGACAAGCGCGTTGGACAGGGCGAGGCCCAGATAGACCTGCCAGCGCGTGTCGACCCCCTGGGCACGGGCCATGCGCGGATTTGCACCCGTGGCCCGCATGGCGAGACCTGCATCGCTTTCCAGGAAGCGCCAGACGAGAATGATCGCGATCACCACCAGCACGCCGACGAACAGGGGACGGACATAGACCTCCCGCAGGCCGAGCCCGAAGAACGGGCTCAGCATCGTGTCGGCATTGATCAGCGCGACGTTCGGCTTGCCCATGACCCGCAGGTTCACGGAAAACAGCGCGATCATCGTCAGGATGGAGGCGAGAAGGTTGAGGATGCGGAAGCGGACGTTGAGAAAAGCCGTGACGAGCCCGGCTGCACCGCCCGCGGCCATGGCGATGGCTGCCGCAAGCCAGGCGTTGAGTCCGGTCGTGATCAGGACCGCCGCCACGGCGGCACCGAGCGGAAAGGATCCATCCACCGTCAGGTCGGGGAAGTCGAGCACCCGGAAGGCAAGAAACACACCGATGGCGACGAAGGCAAAGACCAGCCCCAGTTCCACTGCGCCCCAAAAGGCGATCTGACTCAGCACCTTCGTGCTCTCCTGGTTTGTCCGCCGCAGAGCGCCGGATGATGTTGTTCAGGGTGCCGGCGGGGGACGTGCCGGCACCCGCAGATGTGCGGCAGCCTACTCGATGACGCGGGTCGCGCGCGACAGGACGGCGTCGGAGAAGGTGACGCCCATCTTCTCTGCTGCCTTCTTGTTGATCACGAGGTCCGTGCCGGCAGCAACCTTGACCGGGATGTCGCCAGGAGCCTCGCCCTTCAGCACGCGGACCACGACCTCACCGGTCTGCTTGCCGACGTCGAAGTAGTTGAAGCCGAGTGCTGCAAGCGCACCACGCGGAACCGAGTCCGTGTCACCGGCGAACAGCGGCAGCTTTGCCTCTTCGGCCACGCCGACGGCTGCCTCGAAAGCAGAGACGATCGTGTTGTCGGTCGGGATATAGAGGACATCCGCCCGCCCGACGAGCGCACGTGTGGCGCCCTGCACCTCGGCAGACTTGGTCGCGACGGATTCGATCACCTCCAGGCCCGCCTTGGCAGCTTCTTCCTTGAGAGCCGCAAGCGTCGATACGGAGTTGGCTTCCGCCGTGTTGTAGATGAAGCCGATGGACTTCGCGTCCGGCGTGATCTCCTTGATCAGGGCCACATGGTCGGCCACCGGAGACATGTCGGAAATCCCTGTTACGTTGCCGCCCGGCTTTTCCATGTCCTTCACCAGCTGTGCGCCGAGCGGATCGGAGACGGCGGTGAATACCACTGGGATGTCGCGCGTCGAGGATACGACGGCCTGCGCCGACGGCGTCGAGATCGGCACGATGACGCTCGGCTCCTCGCCGACGAACTGGCGCGCGATCTGCGCGGCCGTGCCAGGGTTGCCCTGCGCGGACTCGTACAGGAAGGTCAGGTTTTCGCCTTCCTTGTATCCGGCTTCGGCCAGTGCCTCCTTGACGCCGTCACGGGCGGCATCGAGCGCAGGATGTTCGACGATTGCGGTAACCGCAACGGTGACCTCCTGGGCCGTGGCCGGCACGGCCAGGGCTGTTGCCGCGGCGAGGGCGAGAATAAAATTGCGCATGTTCTCCTCCAGAGATCGGTTCTTTCTGACAGGTCTCTTATGGAGCCATAGAACCGAAATCAACCGGATGTTGACGATGAGACCCGAGGATCAATCATCCTCGCCATGGCCGGCGATCATCATCGCCTCGAAGGCCAGCCGTTCGGTCTTGCGCATGCGCTCCGATTCCGACTTCAGCTGCCCGCAGGCGGCGAGGATATCGCGGCCGCGCGGCGTGCGGATGGGCGAGGCGTAACCGGCCTGGTTGACGAAATCGGCGAACTTCTCGATCGTCGCCCAGTCGGAGCACTGATAATTGGTGCCGGGCCAGGGATTGAAGGGGATGAGGTTGATCTTGGCGGGCACGCCCTTGAGGAGCTTCACGAGTTCCTTGGCGTCTTCCAGGCTGTCGTTGACATCCTTCAGCATCACGTATTCGAAGGTGATCCGCCGGGCGTTCGACAGGCCCGGATAGGCACGGCAAGCTTCGATCAGCTCCTTCAGCGGATATTTCTTGTTGATCGGCACCAGCATGTCGCGCAATTCGTCGCGCACCGCATGCAGCGAGATCGCCAGCATGACGCCGATCTCCTCGCCGGTCCGGTAGATCTCCGGCACGACGCCCGAGGTGGACAGCGTGATGCGCCGTTTCGATAGCGACAGGCCGTCGCCGTCGGAGGCGATCAGCAGCGCTGTCTTCACCGCCTCGAAATTGTAGAGCGGCTCGCCCATGCCCATCATCACGATGTTGGTGACCTTGCGCTCGCTGGACGGGATCATCGCCCCCTGCGGCGCCTCCCGATCCGGAAAATCGCCGAGCCGGTCACGGGCCAGCAGCAGCTGAGCCAGGATTTCCTCCGCCGTCAGGTTGCGCACCAGGCGCTGCGTGCCGGTGTGGCAGAAGGAACAGGTCAGCGAACAGCCGACCTGACTGGAGATGCACAGCGTACCGCGGCCCTCCTCGGGGATGTAGACAGTTTCCACCTCCACCGGGCGCCCGGCACCGTGTGGAGGAAATCGCAGCAGCCACTTACGCGTACCGTCACCAGACACCTGCTCCTCAACCACTTCCGGTCGGGCGATGGTGAAATGCGTCTTCAGCATCTGCCGCATGTCCTTGGCGACATTCGTCATGGCATCGAAATCGGACACGCCGCGCACATAGAGCCAATGCCAGAGCTGGCTCACCCGCATCTTGACCTGCCGTTCCGGTACGCCCCTGGCGGTCAGCGCCTCGGCCATCTCCCCGCGCGACAGGCCGATCAGCGAGGGCTTCGTGCCCATGAGCTCGGGTCGCGCGACGAGCGGCGTCTTGACCGCGGGTTCGAGAACGGCTTCAGCAATCGGCATTACTCTGTCCTGTTCAAACGCATGCATCTGCCGCGGCTGGCGGCGGGTCGGGCATGTCTGGGCTTGAAACGCGCTGCGTCGGCACGGTTGGCCGGTCATCTTGGGCGCGGCACATAGCATCAAATCGGTACGCCGTCACCAGTCTTCAAGACGCGCGAAGGGC
>JAEWKX010000072.1 GCA_023393575.1 Pseudomonadota bacterium | reverse complement strand
GGTTAACCGAGACCAGTTAGAGTTCAGCAACTCTGATACGTTGATCTAAGGAGAGACCGGCCATGAGCCGCACCGTTACCCCGGCGATGAGCCGCATGCAGACCCTCGCCCGCAATCCGGCCGTCATCGCGCTCACGCTCGCGCTCGCCCTTGCCGGTTGCGCCAACAAGAAGAACCTGCCGAACAATGCCGGCGAGCTCGGATTGGGCGGTGCCGGCGGCGCAGCCACCCCCGGTTCGCAGCAGGACTTCACGGTCAATGTCGGCGACCGCATCTTCTTCGACACCGATTCCACGTCGGTCCGCGCCGACGCGCAGCAGACACTCGACCGCCAGGCCCAGTGGCTCGCCCGCTACCCGAACTACGCGATCACCATCGAAGGCCATGCCGACGAGCGCGGCACCCGCGAGTACAACCTTGCGCTCGGTGCCCGCCGCGCCGCCGCCACCAAGGAATATCTCGCCGCGCGCGGGGTTCCGGCAAACCGCATGAAGACGATCTCCTTCGGCAAGGAGAAGCCGGTGGCCGTCTGCGACGACATCTCCTGCTGGTCGCAGAACCGCCGTGCCGTCACCGTCCTCGGTGGCGCCGGGATGTAAGTCGTTCCGACCTGCAAACGAAATCGTGAAGGCGGTCCCGCGGGCCGCCTTTTCCATTCTCCATAGTTTGGCCGAACTTGAGTTGATTTTAAGCAGCGGGCTCAGTTGCTTTTTGGCGCGGATTGACAAAATCTGCAGTCGCGCCAAACCGGCGCAGACAAAAGCAGGCCGGACATCATGAAGAAACTTGTCTTGGCAGCAAAGCTGGGGCTGATGGTTACGAGCGGTTCCGCAGGGGCGTTCTCGCTGCCGGAACTCCTGGAGGGACGCCCGCGAACGGTACCCCAGGAGAGCCAGGCTCCGGTGGTGATGGCGCAGGCCGGTGATTCGTCTGTGCGAATCCAGCAGCTGGAGGAAACGATCCGGCAGTTGAACGGGCGGATCGAGGAGATGAGCTTCCAGCTTCTGCAAATGCAGGAGCAGCTGCGAAAGACCCAGGAAGATAACGAGTTCCGTTTCCAGGAACTCGAGAAGAGCGAGAACGGAGCGGCCGGGAAACCGGCCGTCGCCAATTCGGGACCCGCGCAGACGACGGTGCCCGAGCCTCCGGCGGACGACGTTGCACGGATCGTCGATACGCCACCGGCAGCCGGCGGCGATGCCCGGACGGCCGCGCCGGAGACGGTGCTCGGCTCCATAGAGTTCGACCAGAACGGAAATCCGCAGGCGGTCACGCGCAACGACATCGACAATTCTTCCGGCTTGCCGGGCGTCGATACCGGCCCCGGCCTGCCGTCCCAGGGGCAAGACCAGGCGCGGACGCCGGCCCGGGAACCGCAGACCGCCTCGCTCGGCAGCGAGAGCGATGTCTACCAGGTGGCCTACAACCATATCCTGTCCGGCGACTATGCGCTGGCGGAGCAGGAATTCACGCAATATCTCGCCGATTATCCCGAAGGCGCGCGTTCGGCCGATGCCAGCTTCTGGCTGGGGGAGGCGCAGTATTCGCAGGGCAAGTTCAACGAATCGGCCAAGACCTTCCTGAATGCGCATCAGACCTACGGAAAGTCGCCCAAGGCCCCCGAGATGCTCCTGAAACTCGGTATGTCGCTTGCGGCGCTGGACAACAATGAAACGGCATGCGCCACGCTGACCGAAGTGAAGAAGCGCTATCCCGATGCCTCCCGCGCGGTGCTGACCAAAGTATCTTCCGAACAGAAGCGCCTGAGCTGCTGATCGGCGGCCGACATTGACCGCACTTCACCAAGTCTCCGTCGATGATGCGGCCGACCGGCTGCTGTCCCGGCTGCCCCGGCCCGTGCGGTTGCTGGTTGCGATCTCGGGCGGCGGCGATTCGACCGGGCTGCTGGTTGCACTCGCCCGCCGAAGGGCTGTGGGGGTCGAGCTTGTTGCCGTCACCGTGGACCATGGGTTGCGGCCGGAATCCTCCATCGAGGCGGGACAGGTCGCAAACCTGTGCCGCGGGTTGGGGATCTCCCACGCAATCCGTCGGTGGGCGGGTGACAAGCCTTCGACCGGCATCGCGGCGGCTGCGCGTGAGGCGCGCTACAGCTTGCTCTGCGCCGAGGCGGACGCGGTTGGCGCCACGGCCATCCTGACCGGCCATACGCTGGACGACCAGAACGAGACGATCATGATGCGTGCCGCACGCAGGGACAATCCGGTGGCGCCGGGGCTGGCCGGAATGGCCGAAGCGGTCCTGCTGCATCGCCGCCACTGGCTGCTGCGTCCCTTCCTCAAGACAACGCGCGAAGCGATCCGTGCCTATCTTCGCTCGGCGGGACAAGACTGGATCGAAGATCCGTCGAATGTCGATCCCGGTTCGGAACGAGCCCGCACCCGGATGGCGCTTGCGGGTTCATCGCCGCTCTCTCCGGCCGAGTTCGAAGCGGCGGCCTCCGCCCGGATAGGGCTTTCGGATGCGGCAGCCACTTGGCTGACCCGGTATGCGCAGGTCCGGCGGGGAGTACTGATGCAGGTCGCTCCCGAAGGGCTGCAGGGCGACCCGGCGGTGCTGCGATACGCGCTCTCCACGTCGGCGGCCGTTCTCGGAGGGCGGGAGCGGGGTCCCGCCGGCGACGTCATGGAACGGATCATCGATGCCTGCCAGAGACCGGCGCCGTGGCGCATGACGGCGGGCAGGGTGGTCTTCGACTGCCATCGCTCCGGTCTCTACCTCTGCCGTGAAACGCGCGATCTTCCGCCGCTTGCCGTTCGGATGCTCTCTGCTGCGAGCGGGACGACAGCTGTGTGGGATGGCCGCTTCCGGATCGGGGGAAGGGTTGCGCCTGACGCGCTTTCGGCCCCGCCGATCGGGCGTGAACTCGCCATGGACCTGTTTCCCGATGCACCGCCCTCCGTGGCGATGCGCGCGGCACGTTCACTGCCCCCATGTCGCACGGGTATCGGCGGTCCGGCGGCAGTCTGCACCTATGTGCCCATCCTTGCCCCGTTCGACCGCTTTCTGCCGCAGTTCGACTATAACCTCGCGGCAGTTTTGGCGAAGCTGATCGGGTGCGGCGATTTTCCGGCGGCGCCGTTCGCCGATTCCGTGCGGAAAAGGTAACCAGCGGCAGCAGTTCGCCTTGGCAAGGCATGGGCCGAACCCTATGTTAGGCCAAGCAAGGCGGCTTTCGCGCCGCCACACAGTTCCGGGGAGTTCGATGAACCCAAACTTTCGTAATTTCGCCCTCTGGGCGATCATAGCGCTTCTGCTGATCGCGCTGTTCAGCATGTTCCAGACGGCGCCGTCGCAGACGGGTTCGCGCGAGATCCCCTATTCGCAGTTTCTCAGCGACGTGGATTCCGGCCGGGTGCGCGAGGTCGTCGTCACCGGCAACCGCATGATGGGCACCTATGTCGAGAACGGCGCCGGCTTCCAGACCTATTCGCCGGTCGTCGACGATACGCTGATCGAGCGCCTGCAGTCAAAGAACGTCACCATTGTCGCCCGTCCCGAAACGGACGGCTCTTCCGGCTTCCTGAGCTATCTCGGAACGCTGTTGCCGATGCTGCTTATCCTCGGCGTCTGGCTGTTCATCATGCGGCAGATGCAGGGTGGCTCGCGGGGCGCCATGGGCTTCGGCAAGTCCAAGGCCAAGCTCCTGACCGAGGCGCACGGGCGTGTGACCTTCGAGGATGTTGCCGGGGTCGACGAAGCCAAGCAA
>JAEWKX010000064.1 GCA_023393575.1 Pseudomonadota bacterium | reverse complement strand
GCGCCGCGTTGGTCGGTGCCTCCGAGACGGCGGGGGTGATGTTCACCGGCTCTACCGAAGTCGCGCGCCTCATCCAGCGACAGCTCGCCGAGCGCTTGCTGCCGAACGGCAAGCCGATCCCGCTGATCGCGGAAACGGGCGGACAGAACGCTATGATCGTCGATTCATCGGCGCTTGCGGAACAGGTGGTGGGCGACGTCATCGCCTCAGCCTTCGACAGTGCCGGCCAACGCTGCTCGGCGCTGCGCGTCCTGTGCCTGCAGGAAGATATCGCCGACCGGACGCTCGCCATGCTCAAGGGTGCGCTGAAGGAGCTGTCGATCGGCCGCACGGATCGTCTCAGCGTCGATATCGGCCCCGTCATTACCGAGGAGGCGAAGGGCAGTATCGAAGCGCATATCGAGAAGATGCGGAGGCTGGGGCGCAAGGTCGAGCAGGTGGAATTGCCGGCGGAAGCGGCAGCAGGCACGTTCGTATCGCCGACGATTATCGAACTGCAGACGCTGAAGGATCTGGAACAGGAAGTGTTCGGCCCCGTGCTGCACGTGATACGCTACCGTCGCAACGAACTGGATCGGCTGATCGACGACATCAACGCAACGGGCTACGGGCTCACCTTCGGGCTGCATACGCGGCTGGACGAGACGATCGCCCATGTGACCAGCCGCATCCGCGCCGGCAACCTCTATGTCAACCGCAACATCATCGGTGCGGTCGTGGGCGTTCAGCCCTTCGGTGGACGCGGGCTATCGGGAACCGGGCCGAAAGCCGGCGGACCGCTCTATCTCGGGCGGCTGGTGGAAAACCCGCCGGTGCCGCCGCAGCACAGCTCCGTCCATACCGATCCCGTACTGCTCGATTACGTCCGGTGGTTGCAGGCAACGGGCAGGGCCGAGAAGGCGGAAGCGGCAGCCGCCATGGGCAGTGCTTCCACGCTCGGTCTGGATATCCAGCTCCCTGGCCCGGTGGGCGAGAACAATCTCTATGGCCTCCACCCGCGCGGGCGCATCCTGCTTGCGCCGGAAACGGAAGACGGGCTGCTGCACCAGCTCGGAGCTGCGCTCGCAACCGGCAACCATGTGACCATCGATGAGGAGACGGGGCTGCGGCCGCAATTTGCAGATCTGCCGGCTTCCGTCTCCGCGCGCATTACCTGGGCCGGCGACTGGGCAGCGAACGGCCCTTATGCAGGAGCGCTGGTGGAAGGTAATCAGGAACGGGTTCGTTTGGTCAATCGGCGGGTTGCAGGCCTTCCCGGACCACTCGTGCTGGTGCAGGCGGCGGCGATGCAAGAACTCGGGGAACGAGCCGACGCCTATTGCCTGAGTTGGCTTCTCGAAGAGGTGTCCACTTCGGTCAATACTGCCGCTGCCGGGGGCAATGCCAGCCTGATGGCGATCGGCTGACGGGAGAGCCGCCCTACCTTGTCTTTGGCTCTCGGTGCGGCTTTGATGGCAGCGCCGGCGGCGGAACTCCTCCCGGCATCATAACGGGAGACATTTGCATGGAATCGTTCGCCTTCGCCACCACAGGCCGGATCGTGTTCAGGCCGGGAGCCGCGAACGAAATCGCCAGGGTCGTCGGCCCCTGCTGCGGGGATCGCGTCTTGCTGGTTACGGATCCGGGACTGCGGCGGCTCGGCCTCTGCGATCCCGCCCTGTATTCGTTTGCGGAGGGGAACGTCTCCGTGACGGTATTCGACGCGGTGGAGGCTGATCCCTCTCTCGCAACGATCCTGAAGGCGGTGGAGGTTGGCAAGGCGGCCGGTGTCACGGGTGTGTTCGGCTTCGGCGGCGGGTCATCGCTCGATGTCGCCAAGATCGCCGCCCTGCTGCTTGGCTCCGGCGAGGATATCGAAGACGCCTGGGGCGTGGGAAACGCGAAGGGGCCGCGTCTGCCGTTGGTATTGATGCCGACCACCGCCGGCACGGGATCGGAGGTGACACCGGTCTCCATCGTGACGGTGGAGGATGACGAGAAGCGTGGCGTGTCGTCGCCGATCCTTCTGCCCGATCTAGCCATTCTGGATCCCGACCTGACGCTCGGCCTGCCGCCGGCGATAACCGCTGCGACCGGCATCGACGCAATGGTCCATGCGATCGAGGCCTATGCCTCGCGCAATGCCAACAACAATCCGCTGTCGAAGATGTTGGCGCGGCAGGCGCTACGGCTGCTCGGCGCCAATATCGAGCGTGCGGTGTTCCATGGCGAGGACCGGGAGGCGCGTGGTGCGATGTTGCTTGGGTCGATGCTGGCAGGGCAGGCATTCGCCAATTCGCCCGTTGCCGCCGTACATGCACTCGCCTACCCGATCGGGGGGCGTTTTCATGTGCCGCATGGGCTTTCCAACGCCCTGGTGCTGCCGCATGTCCTGCGATTCAATGCGCCCGCGGCCGGGTTGATCTATGCGGAAATCGCGGCCGATGCCTTTCCGCATCTCGCCGGCGAGGAGGATGGGGTTCGTTGTGCTGCTTTCATCGATTGCCTGATGGATCTGTCGCGAAAACTCGGCTTGCCGCAGCGGCTTCGCGATGTCGGCATTGGAGAGCAGCACCTGGCGGCCATGGCGGCGGACGCCATGAAGCAGACGCGTCTTCTGGTCAATAATCCGCGTCCGCTCCAGGAGACGGATGCGCTGGGAATCTATCGCGCAGCCTGGTGAATCAGACGAACCCATGCGCCATGGCGGCCAGCACCAGATAGCGTGCCGCCTTGCCGAGGAAGACCAGCAGCAGGAAGGTTGGCAGTGGCTCACGCAGAACCCCGGCCAATACGGTGATCGCGTCGCCACCGACTGGAAGCCAGCTCAGGAGGAGCGACCACTTTCCATAGCGCCGATACCAGGTCTGCGCCCTTTCGAGCTTGGCCGGCGATGTGGGAAACCAGCGCCGATCGCGGAAGCGTTCGATCCCCCGACCCAGACCCCAGTTCACGACCGCGCCGAGGGTATTGCCGATGGAGGCGACGGCGAGAAGTGACGTCGTCGAATAGTCACCGGACAGGATCAGCCCGACGAGAATGGCTTCCGACTGCATCGGCAGGATCGTGGCGGCGAGGAAGGCGGCCGTAAAGAGCGCGGTATAGGCGGCCAATGTCCTCTCCTACCGATTGCCTCTCATGAAAAGAGGCGGATGCAGCACCCGCCCCCCTGTCGTTTCGGCTTAAGCGTCAAGCCTCCTTCGGCCGTTCGCCCTCCTCCAGAGCGGGTTCTCCGGCGGCGCCGGCCGCAGCCTTTGCACGGCGTGTGCGCCAGTCACCGAGGAAGAGGAGGATCGGAGCGGCGATGAACACCGAGGAAGAGGCCGCGATGATGATGCCGAACACCATCGGGATCGCGAAGCTTTCCACCGCGCTGCCACCCCAGATCGCCATCGGCAGCATGGCCAGGAAGGCCGTGACCGAGGTGTAGAGGCTGCGTGCCAGCGTTTCGTTGATCGACAGGTCGATCATCTCGCGCAGCGGCATCTTCTTGTACAGCCGCATGTTTTCACGCATCCGGTCGTAGACCACCACCTTGTCGTTGACCGAATAGCCGACCAGCGTCAACAGAGCGGCGATCGCCGTCAGGTTGAAGTCGAGTCCGGTAATGGCAAAGAATCCTACCGTTTTCGTCACGTCGAGGATGAGCGTGGCGATTGCACCGACCGCGAACGGCCACTCGAAGCGGACCCAGATGTAGACGAGCATGGCCAGCGAGGCGAGGACGACTGAAAGGATACCGGCGGTGGCGAGCTCGTCACTCACCTTCGGACCCACGAC
Source organism: Pseudomonadota bacterium (assembly GCA_023393575.1). Lineage (GTDB taxonomy): Bacteria > Pseudomonadota > Alphaproteobacteria > Rhizobiales > Rhizobiaceae > Neorhizobium. The sequence continues at coordinate 675 of JAEWKX010000064.1, read as the reverse complement.
CTCCGTTCTCTCGACCTTCGAGGTGGCATCGATCTTGACCACTTCCGCCCGGAGCCGCTCGACGGCTTCCGTCTGGGCTTCTTCTCCGCCCGGCTGCCGCTCGACGCGCACGAGAAGATGGTTGGCACTGCCGAATTCCTGCAGCGCCACTTCGCCCAGCCCAAGCTCTCCGAGCTGGCTTCGGAAGGCGGCCAGATCGGCCTCGCCCTCCGTCACCACTTCCATCTGGATGCCGCCGCGGAAGTCGACGCCGTAGTTGAGGCCTGGGGTAAAGAACAGCACGATCGAAGCCACTGAAAGCACCAGCGATACGCCGATGCCGAAGAAGCGGGCTTTCATGAAGTTGATGCGCGTGCCGTCGGGAATAAGATTGATCGGCAGCAGCGGCTTGATGTTGATCTTCTTCAGTTTGTAGCGGTTGGCGATGAATACCAACACGACCCGAACCACGGAAACCGCGGTGAACATCGAGATCGCGATGCCAATGCCCATGGTGATTGCAAAGCCGCGCACGGGGCCGGAACCGAACCAGAAGAGCAATACGGTGGCAATCAGCGCGGTGACGTTGCTGTCCACGATGGTGGAATAGGCGCGCGAGAAGCCCGCGTCGATGGCGCCAAAAGCACTTTTGCCCTTGCGTGCCTCCTCCTTGATGCGCTCGTTGATCAGGACGTT
>JAEWKX010000058.1 GCA_023393575.1 Pseudomonadota bacterium | reverse complement strand
GGCGGACGCCGCGGCCCAGGACGCGCTGTTCAAGGATTCCCTAGGCAAGGTTCAGTCGCGCCTGAACTGAACGGCCACGCTATACGGGTCACGAAAGGGCGGCGTGTTGAACGTGGCCCTTTTTTGTTTTGTCGGACAATAGTTTGACGGGTGAGCGGGAACTACTGCGCTGTATCATCATCCTTCCGCAGCGGCCGGAAGCTCATCCGGTGCAGCAGGCAGGGGCCGTGCGCCTCGATTCCGGCACGGTGCTGGGGCGTTGCGTAACCGGCATGGCTGTTGAAGCCGTAGAGGGGGAAGACCTGGTGGGCGCGGGCCATCATCCGGTCCCGCGTGACCTTGGCGATGATCGACGCTGCCGCGATCGAGACCGACCGTGCATCGCCCTGGATGACCGCCTTGCCGGGGCAGCAGAGCCCTTGCGGCACGTCGCGGCCGTCGGCCAGCACGTAGGCCGGTCTGAGCGAGAGGCCTGCCACGGCCCGCCGCATCGCGTCCAGGCTTGCCCTCAGGATGTTGCGCTCGTCGATATGGCGCGGGCCCGAGGCGGCGATCGAGACTTCGGCGGTCGCCATGATGGCCTCGAACAGCACCTCGCGCCGGATCGCCGTCAGTTGCTTGGAATCGTTCAGCCCGGCCGGAATGTTCTCCGGATCGAGGATGACCGCCGCCGCGACGACCGGCCCCGCAAGGGGCCCGCGACCCGCCTCGTCCGTTCCCGCGACCGGCCAGTGGCCGGCCTTGCGCGCAAGGAGTTCGAGGCTGAAATCCGGGAGGAGCGGAGCATCCTCGAAGAGCATCGGAGAATCGGGGGACGTGCGAGACAACATGGCGGCAGACTCGCACGCCCACCCGATCTCCTGCAAGCCCCGGCACGTGTGATGCGGCACACTGTCCCGCCACGGGGGAGGCGGGGCCGAGGCGGTTCCGGCGGCGGAGGCGGCAATCCGCGCCGAAATCCGATCCGGGCGGCTTCCCGCCCGGCTTGAAAGGCTAGAGCAGCGACAGCTGGATGCCGCCGCCGTCCGGCCTCACGAACAGGTCGTCGCGCAAGGGCAGGCCGCGCCGGCCCATGCCGAGGCGCTTGGTCGCCATCTCGAAACGGCGGCCGATCTGCCAGGCATAGGGACCGGACCCCTTCATGCGCTTGCCGAACTCCGCATCGTAATCCTTGCCGCCGCGCATGGAGCGCACCAGCGACATCACGTGCCGGTAGCGGTCGGGATAGGCCCGCAGCAGCCAGTCGCGAAACAGAGGGCTCACCTCCAGCGGCAGCCGGAGCAGGACATAGCTCGCCTCGGTGGCGCCTGCGGCGTGTCCCGCATCGATAATGCGTTCGATCTCGTGATCGTTGAGGCCCGGTATGACCGGAGCGACCATCACCGCCGTCGGGATGCCGGCGTCTCTCAGCGCCTTGATCGCCTCCAGCCGCTTTGCCGGCGTCGAGGCGCGGGGCTCCATGGAGCGCGCCAGCTTGCGATCCAGCGTCGTCACCGAGATCCCCACCTTGGCCAGGCCCTTGGAGGCCATGTCCGCAAGGATGTCGATGTCGCGCATGATGAGCGCCGATTTCGTCACGATCGCCACGGGATGATTGGCCTTCTGAAGGACCTCCAGGATCTGGCGCATGATGCGCCATTCCCGCTCGATCGGCTGATAGGGATCGGTGTTCGTCCCGATCGCGATGGCGCGCACCTTGTAGTCCGGCCGGCTGAGCTCCCGTTCCAGGAGTTTCGGCACGTCGGGCTTGGCGAAGAGCTTCGCCTCGAAGTCCAGCCCTGCCGAAAGGCCCATGAAGCTGTGGGTGGGTCTCGCAAAGCAATAGATGCAGCCGTGCTCGCAGCCGCGATAAGGATTGATCGATCTGTCGAAAGAGATATCCGGCGAATCGTTGCGGGTGATCGCCGTGCGGGGCTTTTCGACCTGCACCTCCGTCCGGAACGGTGCGAGATCTTCCAGTGTCTGCCAGCCGTCGTCGAAAGCCTCCCGCCGCTCCTGCTCGAAACGTCCGGTCGGGTTCAACCCCGCGCCACGGCCGCGCCTGCGATCGACTTCGATACGCAGTCCGGAAGACTTTACCAGCGCATCGGCAATATCAGCCTTATGGGCAGGCGCAAACGCGCTCTGCCGCAGTTGAAGCAGCTCGTTCATCTGGATCTCCGAAGGGACCTCTTCGCCCCGACCTGATGATTAAATTCCTAAGCAAAAAATGAGAACAATGCAAGAACAAACTTAGGTGGGCCGCTGTGGAAATCAATGGTGCGATGCGTTACAAGCAGATTATGCTGACGGTAATGATGGAGACGCATAATCAGGAGGCGGAACTGGTCCAGACGCTGTCCGGGCTGGTCTCGGCGGCGGTCGAAGGCCTGGTGGCCGAGGTTGTCGTGCTGGATCATGCATCCAGCGACGGCTCCGCCCGCATCGCGGATGCGGCCGGTTGCCGCTTCCTCGCCGACTGGAATCTGGGAGACGTCCTGGCATCCGCCAGAGGCGATTGGATCCTTTTCATCGAACCGGGTGCGCGGCTCCAGCAGGGCTGGATCGACGAGGTGCTGGAGCA